>CAXAZV010000061.1:0-13835 GCA_963973375.1 uncultured Antarcticibacterium sp. | reverse complement strand
CCAGTCCCACTTTTATATCCTCGATTGTAAAGCCCCTTATATATGCCGCGAGGGCCGCTGGCAAAACATTTTGTATCATAAAAGCAGCTTTCCCACCAAATGTAAGTGGCACATTTACTGCTTTTACCACCCTTAATTTCCATTCTCCCTTACATATGGTAATATATCCATGTTCATAAATGGCACAAAGGCCACCCTTCTTTTGTTGGGCCCGTATCCGCGGATTTTCCTCATCCATAGAGAATATTGCGATCTTGCAGGAAACACTTTTGCCCATTTCAAACACCAGTTCATCATCTGCATTTAAAATTGCATATCCATCAGGAGAAACACTTTCGGGGATTATGCCTTTTACCTTGGCAAGTTGTTCAATAGTATGAATACCTTTTAAGCCCAAATGATCTTCGGCTACGTTGGTAACAATTCCTATATCGCATTTATGAAATCCCAGCCCGGCGCGTAGTAAACCACCTCTGGCGCATTCAAGCACAGCAAAATTTACAGTTGGATCGCGAAGCACAAACTCGGCGCTACCCGGGCCGGTACAATCTCCCTTCATAAGCATCCGGTTTTGAATGTAGATCCCATCACTAGTGGTATATCCCACTTTAAATCCTTTTAGTTTCGCAAAATGCGCGATCAATCTGGTGGTGGTGGTCTTGCCATTGGTGCCCGTTATGGCTATAATTGGAATTTTTCCATTGGATCCATGTGGGAACAATTTATCTATCACCGGAGCGGCCACATTCCTGGGTAGACCTGTGGTGGGTGCCAGATGCATCCTGAAACCCGGACCAGCATTAACTTCTATGACACTCCCCCCGGTCTCGGCTAGGGGCTGGCTTATATCTGTGGTCATCACATCAATCCCGCATATATCAAGATCTATGATCCTGGAAATACGCTCGGCCATAAAGATATTTGCAGGATGGACAATATCTGTCACATCCTCGGCGGTCCCTCCTGTGCTTAAGTTTGCAGTATCCTTAAGCATAAGAACCTCTCCTTCCTGCAGTACTGTATCAAGACTATAACCTTTTGCAGCTATTAAATTTTTAGTAAGATCATTAATAGTTATCTGGGTTAAGACATTCTCATGCCCATAACCCCGTCTTGGATCACTATTTACCTCTTCTATAAGTTGTTGTACATTTTGCTTCCCATCCCCTATTACATGGGCGGGAGTCCTTTT
The DNA here is from genome assembly GCA_963973375.1 of uncultured Antarcticibacterium sp. Taxonomy (GTDB): domain Bacteria; phylum Bacteroidota; class Bacteroidia; order Flavobacteriales; family Flavobacteriaceae; genus Gillisia. The sequence continues at coordinate 12,643 of CAXAZV010000061.1, read as the reverse complement.
GGCTGCGGCCACAAGTTGATGGTTAATAACCAAAAGCCTGTAATCTTCACCGGTTATGAATTTTTCAATAATGACTGAATTGGAAACTTTTTGAGCGGCCCGGAAGCCTTTGAGGGCATCTTTAGTAGTGCTAAGATTTACGGTTATTCCCCTTCCATGATTTCCATTGATAGGTTTGGTAACCAAAGGAAATCCTACATAATTTATTGCATTTTCAAGGTCTTCTTCTTTTCTTATTATTCTGCCTTTTGGAACCGGGATCTCTGCCTGTTCCAGTAAAAATTTGGTATCTTCTTTATCTCCGGCAATTTCAACTGCTATATTGCTGGTTTCACTTGAAACTGTAGCCTGTATCCGTTTTTGGTTGGCGCCGTATCCCAACTGGCATAGTGAATTCCTGTTTAAACGTATCCAGGGAATTCCGCGTGCTGCGGCTTCTTCAACAATGGAGCCGGTACTTGGCCCTAGTCTCACATCTTCCCTTAAGATCCTCATTTCCTGAATATCTGCTCCCAGATCATAATCCTTACCCTCTACAAGGGCTTCACAAATTCTTACTGCGGCATTTGCTGCATAAACACCAACAGCTTCTTCCATATACGCAAACACTACATTATAGACCCCGTGTTCTCCATACCCACGCGTACGCCCAAAACCAACATCCATTCCTGCAAGTGTCTGGATCTCCAGTGCGATATGTTCAATTATATGCCCCATCCAGGTTCCCTCTTCCACACGTTGGAAAAATCCGCCGGGGGTGCCTACAGAACATCTGTGCTCATACATATTTGGAAACATTGCCTCCAGCCGTTCCTTGAACCTGTTTATTGAATTGGAAGGCCTATCCTCCATCTCTTCAAGATCCAGGACCAATACTATAAGTTTATGTCGATTTACCGACCAATAATTTGGGCCGCGAAGGGCATTTATTTCTCTTATAAGCATAGAAGATCAGTAATTTGGAATTATAAATAAATGGGCAAGGGGATTAAAACCGGTTAATGTATGAATCGGTATATTAATACACTATTTTTGCAACAAAATTTAATGTTTTATTATGATTAGAGGCACCCTCATCCCTATAGGAGGAAATGAAGATAAAGGATTTCACAAAGGCGGCAGGTTTAGAATGGATTACATAAGCCAGGGTATATTCGCCCGGGTTGTGTTTGAAAGTGGAGGGAATGGCGCAAGAATTCTGGTAATCACCACAGCCTCGGGAATTCCCGATGTTGTTGCTCAAAACTATATAGATGCATTTGATAAATTGGGATGCAATAATGTGGAAACCCTTTATATTGGATCCAAGGAGGAGGCAAATCTTCCCGAAAATTTAAAACAATTAAAACAGGCAAATTGCGTAATGTTTTCTGGCGGGAACCAATCCAGGATCACTACTTTCATTAAAAACACACAATTCCATAAACTTTTAATGGAACGTTACCTTAACGAGGAATTTGTTATTGCGGGCACCAGTGCCGGCGCCATGTGTATGTCGGCTGAAATGATTTCCGGCGGGAGCAGCAAGGAATCCTTTATAAAAGCTTCTACCAAAATGCGAAAAGGAATGTCCCTTGCTCCAGAAATTATCATTGATACCCATTTTATTCAACGCGGAAGATTTGGAAGGCTCTCAGAGGCGGTAGCACGATTCCCAAATCTTGTGGGAATAGGCCTGGCTGAAGATACCGGAATGGTAATAAGAGGGGGAAATAACTGCGATATCATAGGATCGGGAATGATAATTATATTTGATCCCGGAAAACTTACTCACAATAATTTTAAAATTTTAAAGGACGGCACTCCCCTCACCATGAGAAACCTTATTACTCATGTGCTTTCCAATGGGGATAGCTTTGATATAAAAGAAAGAAGGGTTGACGTAATGGCAGCGGTAAAAAGTTTGATCTAAGAGCTACCTTTTCTGTAAAAATTTTAAAGTACTACTCCTTATAAATAGCGATTTTTTCCTGTCCGGTTGAAGAGCGAAATCCTCTGTACATGCCTTCTGTATTGAAGGCCAGTGCCACATTACCTTTGGCATCTACAGCAATCAATCCGCCGTCACCTCCAATTTCCAGGATCCGGTGATTTATTACTTCCCCTGCAGCCTCATCTACCGTTAATCCTTTGTATTCCATTAAACATGATACATCATAAGCAACTACCCCTCGTATAAAAAACTCTCCACTGCCCGTACAGGATACCGCACAGGTCTTATTATTGGCATAATTTCCGGCACCTATTATTGGACTGTCCCCTACCCTTCCAAAACGTTTATTTGTCATTCCCCCGGTAGAAGTTGCCGCAGCAACATTACCCTGGTTATCACAGGCCACGGCTCCCACAGTGCCAAATTTGGAATCTTTTTTATCACTATGATCCAGTTGAAATTTATCTGAATCTTTTATATCAAGCCATTGTTGGTGGCGCAATTCATCATAAAAATATTCTTCATTTTCCATAACATACCCTTGCGAGACTGCAAATCGCATGGCGCCTTCCCCGGCTAGAAACACGTGATCGCTTTTTTCCATCACATCACGGGAAAGGGAAATGGGATTCTTTATTCCTGAAATTAGGGAAACCGCACCTGCATTTAAATTCTTTCCGTCCATAATTGCGGCATCCATCTCGTGAGTTCCCTCTGCCGTGAAAACACTGCCCTTCCCGGCATTGAATAAAGGGGAATCCTCCAGTGCAATAACAGTTTTTTCAACCGCTTCCACCGCGGTAGCTCCCTGTTCTAGCAGGCTATACCCTATATTCAATGCATTTTGCAGGGCCTCCCGGTATTCAGCTTCCTTTTTTTTATTCATTTGGCCTCTTAATAAAGTTCCGGCACCCCCATGTATAGCTATTGCTATTTTTTGCATAATTCTGAATTATTAAAATTAACCGGGATCTTTTGAAGAAATTTTTTATTCCAATTACAATCTTCGGTATATTAAATTATAAATTTTAGCCCCTCAAACCAGGTTTTCCTAACAGCTAAAATTACAACTTGGGTTTTAATTGCCCACATAAGTTTTGTAGTTTTATGATCTTTAAGAAAACACAAATGGCCGACCAAAAACGTTTATTTCTATTAGATGCTTACGCCTTGATCTTCAGGGGTTACTATGCTTTTATAAAAAATCCACAGGTAAATTCCAAAGGGCTGGATACCTCGGCAATTATGGGATTTTTGAATTCCCTTTTTGATGTGATAAGAAGAGAACGGCCAGATCACCTTGCCGTATGTTTTGACAAGGATGGCAGCACCGAGCGTACCGAGATGTATTCAGATTATAAAGCCAACCGGGATGCTACCCCAGAGCCTATTATGACCGCCATCCCTTATATCCAAAGCATTCTTGAAGCTATGCATATACCGGTGGTGGTACTTCCCGGCTGCGAGGCAGATGATGTAATTGGAACACTTGCCAAGCAGGCCGAAAAAGAAAATTACCGGGTTTTCATGGTAACCCCCGATAAGGATTTTGCCCAATTGGTTTCTGAAAATATTTTTATGTATCGTCCCGCCAGGATGGGTAACGGGATCGAGATCCTTGGAATTCCTGAAGTAAAGGAGAAATTTGGGGTAGACCGCCCGGAGCAGGTAATAGATTTCCTGGGAATGATGGGTGATGCATCAGATAATATTCCAGGCTTACCAGGGGTAGGTGAAAAAACTGCGAAAAAATTCATCAAAGAATTCGGCAGTATGGAAGAACTTTTGGCCAATACTCATAAGCTTAAAGGCAAAATGAAGGAAAGGCTGGAAGAATTTGGCGAACAGGGAATTCTTTCAAAAAAACTGGCCACTATTAAATGTGATTGCGATGTGCGTTTTGATGAGAAAGATTACGAGTTGTCGCAGCCGGATGCCGCAAAGGTGCAGGAGATCTTTGAAGAGCTGGAATTTCGCAGGTTGAAAGATCAATTCCTTAAATTATTTTCAGGAGAAGAAACTGCAACTCCAACAAAGGTTACCAGCACGGCGACTGCCCGAGCTCAAGCTCAACAAACAACTACTGCAGGAGCAGGCCAATTTTCGCTTTTTGGAGAGGAAGCCGAAAAAATTGAATCCTATTCAGGGAGGAAAACCCTGAAAGATTCTTCCCATGTGTATCAAAGTCTTGCCCCGGGTATGGCTACTCAATTATTTTTGCAGAATTTAATGAAACAAACATCGGTATGTTTTGATACCGAAACTACCAGTTTAAATTGCCTTGAAGCAAAACTCGTGGGAATTGCTTTTTCATGGGAAGCAGGAAAAGGTTTCTACCTCCCATTTCCGGAAGATGATGCTGGTGCGCAGGAAATGATTGAAAAACTGCGACCCTTTTTTGAATCTGAAAAAATTGAAAAGATTGGCCAGAATCTGAAGTATGACATTAAAACTCTTGCAAAATATAATATAGAAGTAAAAGGGCCACTATTTGACACTATGATTGCGCATTACCTTATCAATCCTGATATGCGACATAATATGGATGTACTGGCTGAAACTTACCTTAACTATACCCCCCAATCCATAACAGAATTAATTGGTAAAAAAGGTAAGGGACAGGGAAATATGAGAGATGTTCCCCTAGAACAGCTAACTGAGTATGCAGTGGAGGATGCAGATATTACACTTCAATTAAAACAACATTTTGAACCCGAATTAAAGGAAGCCGATACAGATAGTCTTTTTAAAGAGATAGAAATACCCCTGGTGAGGGTTCTGGCCGATATGGAACTGGAAGGCATCAATCTGGATGAGAAATTTCTTAACTCCCTCTCTAAGGATCTTGAAAATGACATAAAAGAACTTGAAAACAAGATCTATGAAGAAGCCGGCGAGCATTTCAACATTGGGTCGCCCAAGCAACTTGGGCTCATTTTATTTGAAAAGCTGGAGCTTATAAAAAAACCTAAAAAGACTAAAACCGGCCAGTATTCTACAGGAGAGGATGTACTTTCGGTTCTTGCAAATGAACACGATATTGTACGTTGTGTGCTTGATTACCGTGGGCTGGTAAAACTTAAGAATACCTACATAGACGCGTTGCCTACCCAGGTAGAAAAATCTACGGGCAGGGTGCATACAGATTATATGCAAACAGTTGCAGCCACAGGAAGGTTAAGTTCCAACAATCCAAATCTTCAGAATATCCCAATTCGTACGGAAAGAGGCCGGGAAGTAAGGAAGGCCTTTGTGCCGCGTGATGAAAATTTCAGGATACTAGCTGCAGATTATTCTCAAATTGAATTAAGGATTATAGCTGCTTTAAGCGGAGAAAAAAATATGATTGAAGCCTTTAAACAGGGAGAAGATATTCACTCCTCTACCGCTTCCAGGGTGTTTAATGTTTCCCTGGAAGAGGTTACCCGGGAACAGCGTGGAAATGCGAAAACGGTGAATTTCGGAATTGTGTATGGGGTTTCTGCTTTTGGATTAAGTAACCAAACAGGGCTTAGCCGGGGTGAATCTAAAGAGCTTATAGATACTTATTATGCTACTTACCCACAATTAAGAAAATACATAAGTGACCAAATAGAATTTGCCAGGGAACATGGCTATGTGCAAACTGTTTTAGGCCGAAGGCGTTATCTAAAGGATATCAACTCTCAAAACCAGGTGGTACGAGGTGCCGCGGAGAGAAATGCAGTAAATGCACCTATTCAAGGTAGTGCGGCAGATATTATCAAGATTGCCATGATCAACATTCACAAGAAATTAAAAGAAGGAAATTTCAAGACTAAAATGTTGTTACAGGTACATGATGAATTGGTATTTGATGCTCACAAAGATGAAATAGAAGTGGTTACCCAAATGATAAAGACCCAAATGGAAAATGCATTTAAACTTGATGTTCCTCTGGACGTTGAAGTGGGAGTTGGAGATAACTGGTTGGAAGCACATTAATTTTGAATGCCGGTGTTCATACTTCAATTTTAAAATATAAAACCTCAACGGAGTTCCATTGAGGTTTTTTTTATTTTTTTCTAATTAAAAAAAGCCGGTTAAGATTAGATCTTAACCGGCTTTCATCAGACTAATTCAAACTTTAATCTAATTAATTATTCCCATCCTGGATTTTGAACCATATTAGGATTGTTGTTCATCTCCTGTTGAGGTATAGGCCATAGGAACCTGAAATCTGAATAAGGGATTGCTTCAACACCATAAGGACCTGAATAAGGTGTACCTAATGTATATGCGGAAGCTGGTGGAAATCCATTTGCAACTTTAGCAGGTACCCCATCATAATCTACAAATGTATCAACCTGCAGCCTGTGAATATCTTGCCATCTTTTACCTTCCATAACGAATTCTATTCGACGCTCTGCAATAATGGCGCGTAGTAAATCATCTTTACTTCCAAATGCTGAATAACTTGCAGCTCCTGCAGGCAGTGATCTGTCTCTTACTTCATTCAAAAGGTCAAGAGCCTCATCCAACCTGTCTAAACGTGCGTAAGCTTCAGCAACGTTAAGTAAAACTTCTGCATAACGCATCAAAGGAGTTGCATCGCTATAGTTCACATCGTCCTTATATTTATTAGTATGTGGAATTCCAGATCTCATTGATACAAGTTCTGCGCTACGACGTAAGTCATTTGGCAACCAAAACTCATTTCTCCAAACAATAGGACTTATAACTACCAAAGCTCTACGGTTATATTGGGATCCAAGTGCAGCATTAACGCCAGGGTTATTGTTGGCAGTATTCTCCATTGAGAAAATGGACTCAGAATTATTGTAACCATTTTCAAAGACATCATTAGGATCTGCAGTTAAACTGTAATCTCCTAAGATCTTTTCTCCTTCGGTTACAACCATTTGCCATTCCCTCATATGTAAATAAGCCCTGGTCTTATAAGCAATTGCAGCCTCCATAGTAGCTCTTACAATTCCTGATGTACCACCTCTCTCAGCTTTTGTAGCCAAAAGATCTTCAGCATCATCAAGATCTGCAATGATCTTGGTATAAACTTCATGTACAGTATTTCTTCCTTGGGCGATACCTAATTCGATATTAGCTTCAGTAGTGAAAGGAATTTCGCGGTATGGAATACCCAGGTTTGAATTTGATCCAGAAGTCTCATAAGGCTTAGCAAAATGAGAGATCAATTCTAGGTGAGCAATCGCTCTCATGAATTTGGCCTGACCAATATAATCATCTCCCACTTCCTGCGAAATTACTCCATTTGTAATTGCAGTATTTACCCCGTCAATTACAATGTTTGCCCTGTTTATCAACCTGTAGGTATCACTCCAAATAAAAACATTGTTCAAAGTAGATGGATCATAAGTTCCCGTGTAGGTTAACTGGTAAAATGTTTGTGTATTCACAACATCTTCTCCCCTGTTGTCACCTTGTTGTATGGAAGCTGCTCCAAAAGGATAACCACGACCCTGTCCATTATAATCTCCTCTTTGAGCGGCATTGTACATTCCGGTAAGTGAAAGTTTTATCAAGGCCGGAGTTGAGAAGGCCGCATCTTCAGACACCTGGTTAAAGGGTTCAAGCTCCAGGACATTTTCCTCTGTACATGCGGTAAAGAGAGAAATTCCCATTACCAATACAACGCCTTTGGCAATTGTATTCATAGTTTTAGTTTTCAAATTAATTTTCATATCCTAATTTTTTATAATCCAATATTTAATCCAAAAGACACAATGGAAGATCGTGGAGTTAAGTTAAGGTCTACACCCCCAATTTCCATTTCAGGATCAGCACCAGAATAATCTGTGATTATCCAAACATTTTGAGCCTGAGCATATACTCTGAATTTACTCATTCCCATTCTTTGAGACATATCTGAAGGTAATGTATAACCCAAAGTGATATTATCTAACTTAATGAAATCGGCATCTTCAACAAATCGGGTTGTTGCACTTGATGATAAGTTAGTGGTTGTGTTAGTTCCCCAGTATAATCTTGGAGTCCATCCGTCACCCGGATTTTCAACACTCTGCCACCTACCTAAGATCTCAGTACTGTTATTTGTAAAGTTCATGTTTAAAAGGTCGCGTCTGGTAGCATTAAATATTTTGTTACCTCCGCTAAATCTAAATAAGAAACCAAAATCGAAACCTTTGTAAGCCATACTTGAACTTAGACCTCCAAAATATGTTGGAAGGGTTTGCCCAAGTAAAGTTCTGTCCTGAGCTGCACTAAGGGAAGCAGCGGTACCAGCGGCGGCAGGATTTGCAGCATCAAATGTGGTATAAGTACCACCTGGTAACATACCCTGAACTAAAGATCCATCTGCCTTATAATATACAGGGTTACCGTTAGCCGGGTTTACACCCCAGTATCTGAAACCATAAAGAGTATTTATTGATTCTCCTTCTCTGGTAATAGTAAAGTTATTACCCGCAATACGGTCTTGACCGTTAACAAGTGAAACAACTTCGTTATCAACAAACGAGATGTTCGCGTTAAGGGTCCAGGTGAAATCCTGAGTTTGAACTATTCTGGCTTCTGCAGCAAGTTCAACCCCGCTGTTCTTAATAGCTCCAATGTTAGCACTATAACTGTTATTAGGAATACCTAATGACATTGGAGTTTCAAGATCAAGAATTAAATCGTCTGTCTCGTTAAGGAAATAATCAAAATTAAAAGTAAACCTGTTATTAAACATTCTAAGGTCAAAACCTACGTCATACTTAGTACTGGTCTCCCATCTAAGATTGTTGTTTCCAAACTGCGCATAACCAATTCCGTTAGCATCACCATATTTAGCAGCACCATAAAGACCTAGGTATGGATAGTTTCCAATAGATACGTTTCCAACTTTACCGTAAGAACCTCTAATTTTGAAATCATTTACAGCCTCTACTCCATCCATGAAAGCTTCTTCAGAAACTGTCCATCCCACAGAAACTCCCGGAAAGGTACCAAATCTGTTAGCTTCAGGTAGAGAAGATAATCCATCTCTTCTTAAAGTTGCCTGAAGGTAATACCTGTTGGCATAGTTGTAGTTCAATCTACCTGCGTATGAAATAAATCCGTTTTCAGTCAAACCTCCACCAGATCCTGGAATTCCATAAGAGTTGCTAATAAGGTTCTTGTTGAAGAAAGTATCAGAAAGATCTGTACCAGTTCCAAAGAAACTTTGGTTTCTTTCTTTTTGATATTCATTAATAAGTGTAATACCTACAGTATGGGCTTCTGCAAAAGTATTGTTATAGCTTAAAATGTTTTGCCAGTTCCAACGGGTAAGATCTGTATTGTTGTTTTGTACTCTACCGTTAGTTGACTGCCCGTCACCGTGCACCGGGCTCCAGTATAGGAATCCTGTGGTGTTAGCCTGATCCACACTTACCTGAGTTCTAAAATTAACACCTGCAACTGGTTTTACATCTGCATAAACATTGGAAATGATCCTGTTTATTTTGGAGTAATAATTGTTATTCTCAATAGCATACATAATGTTAGGAAGGTTATCTCCAATCAAAGCAAGGTTATCCCATGGCCCAACAAGGTTTTCACTTAACCAGTTTCCGTTTGTTCCACGGTAACCAATGTTGTAACCTGAAGGATGATCAGCATTATAGATAGGCACGTTAGGGTGTTGTCTCGTAGCATTGAAAATGTTACCAGAAAGCGAGTTTGTACCGGTGTTAAGACCATTGTATTCAGATCGTGTTAAACCGGCATTTACACCTACGCTCAACCAGTCCTTAATCTTTTGATCAATATTTGATCTGAATGAGTATCGTTCCATATCATTAGGACGAGCAACACTTTCCTGATTAGAATATCCAAGTGATAAGTAATAAGTAGTATTGGAAGTCCCACCGGAGAAGGAAATGTTATGATCTTGTTGCAGAGCACTGTTATTTAAAACAGCATCTTGCCAATCTGTATCAAACTCGGTACCGGCAGCCCAAAGGGTGGTTGCATTACGGTTGGTTCTTTTTTCATTTGAGATCGTGATAAAATCTGCAGTTTTTAAAAGATCGAATTTACTAACCGGGGTAGCAAAACCTACTGAGGTGTTTGCATTAATGGTCATTCTACCTTCTCTACCAGATTTGGTAGTGATCAAAACAACACCGTTTGCAGCACGAGAACCGTAGATAGCTGTTGCCGAACCATCTTTTAAAATCTCGATAGATTCAATATCTGTAGGGTTAATATCCCCTAAAGCATTGTTACTTGCATAACCTCCTAGATCTCCCGTGTAAATTGGAATACCATCCACAACAATTAGAGGATAGGTTCCCGAGGTAATAGATGCAATACCTCTAATACGGAAACGTGGGGTTTCTCCAATAATACCACTTTGTGTAGTTACCTGAACACCGGCAGCTCTACCAGCTAACTGAGCTTCAAAACTAGGGGTAACAAGGTTGGCGATCTCATCACCTTTCACCTGTGAAATAGAACCGGTAACATCTCTTTTAGCCTGTACACCGTATCCTACCACTACAACTTCATCAAGAGATTCAGAATCCTCCTGCATGGTAACGTTCAAGACCGTGGCAGTCCCAACAGGGCGTTCCACTCTTGTTAAACCAACAAAGGAGAACACCAAAACTTCATTATTGGCTGCGTTAATAGTAAAATTACCGTCGAAGTCTGTCTGAGCTCCACGGTTTGGGGCATTTTTAACGGTTACGTTAACACCTGGAATTGGCATTCCCTGTGAATCACTCACCGTTCCTGTGATTGGTCTTTCCTGTGCATATCCCAACTGGAATACAAATAGCAAAAGGAAAAGGATGGGTAAATTTCTTTTCATTGTTAATTGTTAGGTTTTGTTAATTGGTTTCAAATATATTAATTTTTTTAACTCAGCGTTAATATACCTTTAACTTTTATTCCCATTTATTAACAAATGCTCAGGCATTGAGTTAATACAGCCTATTGAGAAATTATTCCAATAAAAAACCCGGTTAAGATCCAATCTTAACCGGGTTTTAAAAATATCTTAATAGAATTAGATACTTAGGATTTTGTATAAGTCTGAGACATAATAGTAACGCCTGAAACTACTGTATTACCAGGGTCTTTAACATATTGCTGTGATTCCAGTTTTGTTACATCAAAGGAAAATGTTGTTGCATCCATAGTCAGCTTCTTGGTGTGGGTAAAAATTGTACCGGAAATATTTACATTTAAAGTCAAAGTATCTCCTTTTACGGTCCAGGTACCAACATCTGTTCGGGGGGCCATACATTCAAAAGTATTATTCGTTTCACCAGCCGCAAAATCCATTTGGGAATTCACAGATGTAAAAGTCATATCATCCCTAAAATCAATATTCATAACATCAAAACAACTGGTTTCTTCCAGCAAATTTGTATTACTGCTACCATCTGCATTAAGATCTACTGCAATATCAGCACGCATTACACTTAGGTTCCAATGACCTACCAAATCGGCAGTTTCAATATAAGTAAGCATTTTTTGATTAAATGCTTCAGCCTCTGTATCATCAACATCCTCTCCGGAACAAGCTGAAAAAAGTAAGGCGGTAAAACCTAACAAAATTGAATTTTTAATAAACTTTTTCATAGCAGAAAAATAATTATAGTTTAGGGGGAAATCCCGCGGCAAATATATAGCTGATTATAAAATAATTATGACACTTTTAACACAAGTATTACTTCTTATCGTTTATTTGTGCACTTCATCGAAAGTTTATGAAAATTCGTGTAGGAAAAATCTAACCTGTTGGAAAAATTCTGGCAAGGTTTATTTTAATTTTCGGGAATATTCAAGAGAAACTACTGCAAGTCCGGAAGCAGATGTCCCCCCCTGGTCCTTTAAGTATTCTATAGACTCAGCATCATTCACTTCGAAGGCAAAAGAATCCTCCGTAAGTATCAAATGTATTCTTTGTTCGTGAACGCGCTGGTTGATTTTTACATATAAGTATAGCACATCGTTCTTAAGACTCCAGTTCCCGGTTAGGACCTTATCTGCCATACACGAATACACCTCCTTATCTTCTCTCACCTGTAATCCTAAAGCCGAATTGATCATTGTGAAAGTCTTATTACCTCTGAATTCAAAACCCATAGTTTCAAAACAGGAAGTTTCCAGCAAGAGATTATTGCTCAATTTGTCATCACCATTTATATCCACCTCGCGGTCAACGATCATGGAATTGACCTCCCATTCACCAATTAGATAAGAATCATATATAAAGACACTCGCATTTCTCTCCTCTGCCTCTTTATCATACAGTTCTTCTTTTTGGCACGAAGTAAATAATACACCTGTTAACAATAAAGTAAGAAATAAAATAAAGTTTTTCATACGCCTAAAAACATAACTGGTTAACTTTCAGGGACAAATATAGGAAGACACAGATAAACTTTAGGACATTTTTAACTTTTATTTTACCGTTAATCGGATTTTTAACACTTTTTGACGGAATATTCTTCTGTAGAGTAATCCAAATCTTACAATGGAATTAAATTATACCCTTCTTGGGTCGGCTAAAAGTTAAATTTTCAAGACACTATTCCACCTGCACCAAATGCTTTGATATACAGCTGCTTTAGACTCAATAAATTAATGAAACTACTATTTGCATTATGAATTTATAATTGTACATTTGCACCCCTGTTTTCACGATTCAAATTCGTGTTACAGGGAATGGAATGTTTAATAATAAGTAAAATTAATTAGTGTGGACACATTAAGCTA
>CAXAZV010000060.1:0-14001 GCA_963973375.1 uncultured Antarcticibacterium sp. | reverse complement strand
TTAATGTCTGCCGTGGTAGGTTCCCCGGTCCATAAAATATAGCTTCCTTCCTGAATTTCAAATCTTCGGCGTATAAAATTAAAGGACATTTCATAGGCACCTTTTGTGAATTCTTATCTTCCTACCAGGGTTGTTTTACCGGAAGGATCTATGCCCGCAGTAAGTTGGGCGTCTCCCTGTAAATTCAAATAATCCCCATTTCCTTCATCAATTACAAGGGTTAACTTGGCTTCGTCATTGACATCTATATTTACTGAAACATCCATTCCCTGTAAAGGGGAGGTGTTTAGAGTTTCTTTCATTTCTTGCATGGCCGCCAACCTCAGGCTGCGCTCATCTACAAACTCAACCACACCCTCCCTGTCGGCAATTGTGGGATCTTCCTGGGGTAAAACCACCGTGAGATCTGTTCCCTCCTTTATATTGATACTTCCGTTTACCACAGGTTGATCAAGGTTTCCACCTACGGTTAAACGGGTATCCAATACCAGCACTCCGTAATAAAAATCATTATCCTGTGCTGTAGAGTTCATCGCACGGAAATTATCTGCATTCACAGTTAACCCAAATCCATAATCCAGATAATTACTTGTACTTAGCGACCCGTTAATTACAAGTTCATTATTCTCCTCATCCTGGATTGTGAAATTATTTAATTGAACTCCTTCCCGGTTAAAACTTATCTTATCATTTATAGACTGGAAATAGCTGTTTAGCGCTGTAATCCGGAAGGCTACATCGTTAAATTTTACATCTCCAATAATTGCAGGTGAGCTCATTGTTCCTTCCAGCTTTAGATCACCCGATAAATGGCCGCTCCCTTCGGTTATACTACCATAGGAAAATCCCTGAATGCTTTTTATATTTAAATGGCGAAGGTCAAGGTCAAAATCCAGATTTCCGGTATCTGTACGGTAAAGCCCTGCAAGTTCAACATCATTTCCTTTTCCGGTTATATCAATTTTTGCCTGCAGAGTATTGGCAGTTAAATTATCTACCCGAATTCGAAGATCGCCCACGGTATCTCTTTTAAAACTGAAATTTTCTACGGTAAGTTCTGAGTTGAATTCCGGAGTGGTGAAAAGATTGTTTAGCACGATATCCCCGTTAATTGTTCCCCCGGCAATTAGTGTGTCTTTGGAGATCATTGCGCTTACGGTCTCGATCTGGAAATTATCAAATTCAATTTCCATTGGAGATGCGGGATCTGGTGATTGGGAATTGATCCTTATTGCATTATTGTTATGGCTCAAATTAAAATTTGTGGCCTGTACGCCGGCAGGGGTAATGGTAATGCTATTATCATCTGGGATACTCCATTTGTCATAATTCAGCATAAGATTGTCGATCTCTAAGGTGAATTTGTTTGAGGTATCCTCTGTCTCCATAAGGCCGGCAATCCGGTAATGGGGGTCTCCCTTTGAGTCATCAATCTGGAGGCGGTATGAAATGGAATTATCTCGTATTTCCCCGGCGAGGTTAGTATGGAACAATTGTACCTGTGGGCTCGTAACATCATCAATGTCTACTTCATAGCTTAGTGCATCATCATCATTTTCAATGTTAATTTTGGTATTTACTATTTTATAATCCAGATAGCGCATTCGGGTAATGTTTCCATTTATAAGGATACTGTCATTGATGCTGTTATATCTTCCCGTGATGGTGATGGGTTCCATAAAATCCATTTGAGGAATCAATTGATTAAAAATAGGATCATCTTCTATTCTTATATTGAAACTCAACTGCTGCGGGTCAATTACCGCAGTATCGCTCACAGCGTATGGGGTAGAGGAGAGATTGTAGTATTTTGAAATTGTATTGGTAAGTGCAGGGCCAATTTTAGTAAGTTGATAATCTCCTTTTATTTTAGCGTTGATAAGCTGAGACTTTAATATAAGGCTATCTTGAGGTGAGCCGGCATAGGATATTATTGAAATGGTATCCAGGGGAAAACTTTGTGTGGCATTTGCAGCAATAAAATCGGTTAAAAGGATCTCGCCATTTAAATGATCAGGATCTGCGGTTTGAAGGTCGGCCGTAATTTTCCCCTGAAATTTTAAAGGCGAGGAAAATAAATTAAGAGAGTCCAGCCCAACATTTTTGAGATTTGCGGTTGCCTGGAGGGAAGGATATTCTCCGGAAAAATTACCGTTAATGTTCAGGTCGAAATCAAGATTGGGATCTTCCATGATGGCATTTGCACTAAGTTCTCCATTTTGCATGGAGCCGTCAAATTTTATATCTCTGTATTCATAGCTGTTATATTCAGCTTTTTGGATGGTTCCTGATGCCTTGGTGTTGGCAGTGGCAGGATCAAATCCTGTCCCGTTGGCTTTTATATTTAGGCTTAGAGAACCAATAGAATCATTTTGGATCAATCTTCCAAGGTCAAAATCATTGAGAACAACATCTGCGTCATAACGCTCGGCACCTTTTCTTCGCATATCGATACTGGCATCTACCACTGCATTTCCGGAACTGCTGTTCAGGTTCATTTTTGTTTTGAAGTTGGAGGCTGTACCGCTAAAATTTCCGTTTAAATTAAAACGCTCCGGCAGGGTGATACTATCGGGGATAGTACCCGGTGGAAGAAATAATTCAAGGTCACGGGAAGTAGTACGGAACTGGCGGATGTTGAGGTTGTAATAGGCATTTTCCACATCGGGGAGACCCTTGATATTTCCGCTCATTGCAATGGAGGTAGCACCAATTCCATCGGCTTCAAAATTTGAGATGGTAAGGTCTTTTATCTTTCCTGTAACTTTCCCGTGAATGTTTACAATTGCATTTGGGTTACTTTGAAACGGACTGGTATCTCGCAACTCGGGCGCCAAAAGTAAAACATCACTAAAGGCAAGTTTACTGTTTTCAAGATTGGCATCTATAAATACCTCTCCAGGTTCATTTTCCAAAGATTCAATTGAAGCATATTCTGCACCTATCCTGTTTTGCAAAATGGTATTGGGAGTTTGTAAATAAAGGTCTTTTAAATAAGCCGAATTTTCTGAATATAAAAATTTGGTAGTAAAGGATTGAACCTCAAGGCCGCTCTTATCAAGTACTGTAAGGGAATTTACTTTTCCTGAAATTGAATCAAGCCTGTAATAAAGATCTCTTGCTTCCAAATTAAGATTGGTGAGATCCATATCCATAAAATTCATTCCATTGGCAATTACCGGGTAATTTTCATCTCTAAACTTTATAGCAAGATCCTTAAGGTCTGCCCGGTCTAATTTTACTTTCCAATCGGGTTGGGTTTGGTTAATGGTGTCATTTAAAGCAGGAGAGGTTGTTTCTGCCTTTTCCATAAGAAGATTCCCTGTTAGTCCTTTTAACTCAATAAAATCAAGATCAACATATTCATTCTCCAATTGAAGTTCATTTACCCTGGCGACCAATTCCTCTACGTCAAAAGTGGAATTTAATTTTATCTCCTCATTATTATATATGATCTGCGCTCTTTTCACCTCGATATCCCCTAATCTAAGATCGGGGAGTGGGGACTCATCTCCAACAGTTCCGGTTTGTGCTTTTGTGGTTTTTTCCACAATTCCCTGGTCCATTCTCACCTTGATCCCATCCACATTCAATTCCTTGATCTCATAAATAAGTTTATCTGGGTCAAAGGTGCCTATTTGAGCATGAAGTTTTTCAACCCGGGAGGCAATTTTGGTTTCAATAAGAGCGTCATCCCAGGTGAAATTCACTCTTTTAAGATCTACTGTACCAATAGAAATTTCCATTGCTGCAGTAGTGTCAGTAGGAGTATCTGTAGCAAAGGCTTCAATAATATAATCAAAATTAAAAACTGAATCCTTGTCGCGGGAGATTTTGGCTACTGCTCCTTCCAGTTCAATAGAACTTATTTGAACAGACCTGCTTAGTAATTTATAAAAATCAATATTTACAGCAAGCCGTTCTCCCGCTGCCAGGGTGTCCTGGTTTTGATCTTCAAAATAGAATCCCGTTAGGATAATTTTCTTGGGAAAGCCTATTTCGAGATTATCGATCCTTACCGGAGTTTCAATTTTATTTTGAATAAAAGAAACGGCCTCGTCTTTAAGGAAATTTTGAACAGCCGGAATTTGGATAAGCAGAAGAAGGAGCAACAAAATAGTAATGATGCTCCCTAATATCCATAAAATAATTTTAAAAAATTTACGTAAAAACGATCTCAAGGTTCCGGTTTATGCTCAAAGATAGCTACTTCTATAAGCAAGAATGTTAAATTTAAGCGAAACCTAATGCCTGGGATTTAAAAATAAAAGAGGTTGTTTGATTTGAAACCAAACAACCTCAGGTAAAATTCTATATAACGAATAAAATTTCTACTTTTTATTCTCTTTCTCTTTGGCTTCTTGAGGTACAGGGAAACCTCTGTCTCTCATAAGAGCATTAATACTCGCATCTCTACCTCTGAATTTTCTGTAAGCTTCAGCAGGATCCATGGCGTTTCTTGGTGCAAAAAGGAATTCTACCAGTTTTGCTGCAACATCTTTATCATAAAATCCTCCTGGAGATTCAGCAAAAGCTTCCGCAGCATCAGAGGTAAGAACATCGGCCCATAGATAACCATAGTAGCCGGTGGCATAACCTTCCCCGGAGAATACGTGCCCAAAATGAGGAGAACGGTGTCGCATCACTATTTCCTCAGGCATATTAAGAGCCCTAAGGGTTTCTTTTTCAAAGGTCTTTGGATCTATGTTTTCAGGATCTGTAGTATGATATTTCATATCCATAAGTGCTGAAGCCAAAAATTCTGTGGTGCCAAAACCTTGATTGAAAGTAGAGGCTTTCTTGATCTTTTCTACCAGGGCTGCAGGAATGGGCTCCCCGGTCTGGTGGTGTAAAAGGAATTGATCTATAACCCTATCTGTAGACAACCAACGTTCCAGAAGTTGAGACTGGAATTCAGTATAATCTCTTACTCCACTGTTAAGGGTTGGATATTTTACATTTGACGCCAGAAAATGCAGTGCGTGTCCAAACTCATGGAAGAATGTTTCAGCATCATCCCAGGAGATCAAAGCAGGTTCTCCGGGAGCAGGTTTTACAAAATTCGAATTGTTGGAAGCCAGTACAGTTTCTTTTCCGTCATAAGTTGTGTGGCTTCTATAGGTTGTGGCCCAGGCACCGGAACGTTTTCCCTGGCGCGCATATGGATCAAGATACCATAGGCCTATATGTTTCCCAGAAGTTTTATCTGTAACTTCCCAAACTTTCACATCTTCGTGGAAAACGGGAACAGATCCTGCCGGAACGGGCTCAAAATTAAAGTTGAACAACTCACCTGCAGTAAAGAATAAAGCCTGTGTAAGATTATCAAGTTGCAGGTATTGTTTTACCTCATCACTGTCCAGGTCATACTTATCTTTTCGCACTTTTTCAGCATAATAACGGTAATCCCAGGGAGCGATCTTAATGCCCGCGTCTTCTGCATCAGCCAGAGCCTGCATATCTGCAACCTCTTCTTTTACTCTCGCAAGTGCCGCAGGCCATACTGCCTCCATCAACTGCATAGCGGTTTCGGGATCTTTGGCCATCCGGTTTTGAAGTCGCCATTCAGCATAATTATCATAGCCCATTAACTCAACTCGCTCATCGCGAAGTTTAAGGATCTGGGAAATAATTTTATTATTGTCGAATTCATCCTCATTATCCCCACGGGAATAGTAATTATTCCACACTTTTTCCCGAAGTTCTCTTTCAGTGGAATAGGTAAGAAAGGGGTCCATGGAGGACCTGGTATTGGTAATAGCATATTTACCTTTCATATCCCGGTCCTCTGCGGCTTTCGCTGATGCCTTTATAAAGGATTCGGGCAAGCCACCAAGTTGTTCTTTTTCAAGAAAAACAACATAATTCTCTTCATCGGCAAGGACGTTATTGGAGAATTTAGTGTAGAGTTTGGAAAGTTCCATATTGATCTCGGCATAGCGCTTTTTGGCCGCTTCATCAAGATTTGCACCGTCAAGTGCGAAGTTCTCGTAAATGAGGTGTACCACCCGCTGCTGGTCATATGGCAGGGGATTGGCCTGAGAATCATCATACACCTTTTTTATACGCTCAAATAGCTTCTTGTTTTGTGAGATCTTTGAGGAAAATTCAGAGATTTTAGGGGCCATTTCTGTTTGTATAGCCCTAAACTCGGGTGAAGAAAGATTGCTGCCCCAAATACCGTAATAAGTAAAGGTGCGGGTAAGGGGCTTCCCGGCTCGTTCCATTGCCTCAATAGTATTTTCAAAAGTGGCAGGCTGGGGATTATTGGCGATTTTTTCAATTTCATCAAGATGCAATTCCATTCCCTTTTCCATTGCCGGGCGCAACAAGTCCAGGTCCATTTTATCAAATGCCGGAACCCCGCCATAAGGGCCCTCAAATTCAGCTAATAAGATATTATCATAAGAGTTGGTTTTCTTCATTTCTTTTTTTTGATGAGGAGTTTCCTGGCCAAAATTCTGGTGTGTGGTGCCAATTACCGTAAGCATCACCATTACCTTAAAGGCACTGTTTTTGACGTTTATAGATTTTTTTTTCATAAATAATTTAAATAAGTGAAAATCAAAAAGGTAGAATTATAAAGTTTTAAAGATACGAATTAGGCCATTAAATTATAAACGCAAATGAGGCAAAACTAATGAGGAAACTGTTAAATATCCCTTAAGTATTGCCCTAACACTGGTGTGAAATTTATTATTTTTACAAGATGTTTGTGAATTTTTATTAAAATAATAAAAATAAATTCCCCCCAAGAAGCGTATTACCACCATATAAGATGACGAAAAATCACTCCCTCGCAAGTTCTGATACATCAGTTACCCATTTAACCACCTCAAGAATAATTGCAGTTGGGGCCAGTGCCGGAGGTCTGGAAGCTTTAAAATCATTTTTTCAGAATATCCCTGCCGGCGATAAAAATTCTTACGTTGTAATTCAGCATTTGTCCCCAGATTATAAAAGTATGATGGGAGAGCTGCTGGCCAAATCTACAAAGCTTAAAATTGAACGAATAAAGGATAATATGGAGATCCTTCCGGGAAGGATCTATTTGATACCTCCGGTTAACAATCTCGTAATTGAAAACGGGATGTTGCATTTACTGGATAAGCCCAAAGACCAAAAGCTTAATCTTCCCATAGATATGTTCCTGCAGTCTCTTGCCGAATTTAAAAAGGAACAGGCAATTGCAATTATTTTAAGTGGTACCGGGAGTGATGGAAGCAGGGGAATACGTGCCATTAAAGAGCAGGAAGGTATGGTAATGGTACAGGATCCTGAAGAAGCCAAATTTGACGGAATGCCTAAAAGTGCGATCCATACCGGGCTTGTAGATTATATTGTAAGTGTTGAAGAAATGGGTGCAGAGCTTCAAAACTTTATCAATGCTCCAGTGGTCCTGCATTTTACAGAAGAGGATATAGAATATGATGAAAATACACTGGCAAAGATCCTGCACCTTGTTAATGAAAAGACAGGACTTGATTTCCGGGAGTATAAACATTCTACACTGGCGCGGCGTGTTGCCCGCAGGGTAAGCGTATGTAAATGTTCTTCTTTAAAAGAATATTATCTTCTACTGGAATCCAACCCCGAAGAAATACCAATACTTTACAGGGAGTTTTTAATTGGTGTAACTAAGTTTTTTCGCGATTCAAGAGTTTGGGATATCTTAAGGGATGAGGTTATTCCTTCCCTTATTACTCCAAAGAATGATGGGGAGGTTTTAAAAATTTGGGATGTAGCCTGTAGTACTGGAGAAGAGGCCTATTCACTGGGTATGCTTCTTAATGAGGAAATGGAACGCCAGGGGAAAAACCTGGAGATAAAAATATTTGCAACAGATATTTCTAAAAAACACCTTGATATTGGTAGCCTGGGAATTTATTCTGAAAGTATTGTAGCCGATGTTGAAATGCACCTGCTTCAAAAATATTTTATAAGTAAGAGCAAGGGTTACCAAGTTGTTGAAAAAATAAGAAGAATGGTGATTTTTTCTAAGCATAACGTGCTGAAGAATCCACCATTTAGTAATATGGAGATGATATTATGCCGCAACCTGCTTATTTATTTTCAGCCATCTATCCAGAAAAGAGCCCTGAATGTCCTTCATTACGGGTTAAAGAAGAATGGCGTACTTGTTCTTGGAACAAGTGAGAGTGTTCAAACACACCGCGAATATTTTGAAGATATAAACCGAAAGTGGAAAATATATAGGAATGTGAATCCGCGAAAACGTCTTAATTCTGAAAATTTACACTCATCCTCCAGCAGGTTGCTGGAAAACGTTCCTACTGCCAGGCAGCGGGAAATAAAGCCGGCTAACAGTAGTGCAAAGCAGAAATTTTATGGAGAATTAAGCGAGGCTATACTTGAACAATTTGGGGGTGCAAGTGTTTTT
The DNA here is from genome assembly GCA_963973375.1 of uncultured Antarcticibacterium sp. Classification (GTDB taxonomy): domain Bacteria; phylum Bacteroidota; class Bacteroidia; order Flavobacteriales; family Flavobacteriaceae; genus Gillisia. The sequence continues at coordinate 5,600 of CAXAZV010000060.1, read as the reverse complement.
ATAGATTCTGAATACAATATTCTTCAGGCAGTAGGAGAATTTAGAAAATACGCAAGTTTACCTGTTAATGGGTTCTCTATTAATTTAACCGATATGCTGGGACAGGATCTCAAGCATATAGTTCAGGCTACAGTTAAAAAAGCTGAAAGGATAAATCAAAAAACTATTTACAGGGATGCATCTTTCCAGCATAACGGAGAAATGAAAGGTCTTGACCTTTTGGTAAAACCCTTTAGACAGCATAACCTTGATAATGAAATAAATTTTGCGATCACTTTTATTGAAAAAGAGATTAGGCCGGAAAATTTAAAGGAGGTTGAAAAAGTTACTCTTACCAGCAGGACCAGGGAATATATCCAGGAACTTGAGGAAGAATTGAAAAAGACAAAGGAGGAATTGCAAACTTCTCTTGAAGAAATTGAAACCAGTAACGAAGAACTGCAGGCAGCAAATGAGGAATTGCTGGCTTCCAATGAGGAACTGCAAAGTACCAATGAAGAACTACAAAGTGTAAATGAGGAAATTAATACGGTAAATGCAGAGAATGTTCAAAAAATGGATGATCTGGCCGGGTTGAATGCAGATATGAACAACCTGCTGGAAAGTATTGATATTGGAACTATTTTCCTTGATAATAATCTTCGCATAAGAAAATTTACTCCTGCAATAAAAAAGCATTTTAGCCTCATAGGAACAGATGTTGGCCGTCCTATTGAAAATTTCACCACCAGTTTTGGTACTCATTTAGGTAAAAAAGGACTTGTAGACAGATGTAAAAAAGTAATGGAAACCGGGAAGAAGATTGAGAGGCATATCGTCTCAAAAGAAGGCCACCATTACCTGCAACGAATTTCTCCATTCATTAACTCAAATCAAAATATCGAAGGAGTTGTAATTACCTTCGTGGATATTGAAACCCTGCAAAAAGCCCAGGACAGGCTGGTAGCTAGTGAGAAGCGTTTTAAATCATTCTATGAAAAGGATCCCATATTGCATTTTAGTGTAGATCCTAATACTTCGCTTATAATTGAGTGCAATGAAAAGGCGATTGAAAAGATGGGCTATTCTTCTAAAGAAGATCTTATTGGAAGGCCACTTTTTGAACTCTATGATGATGCTTCCCAGTTAAAAGCAGTGAAATTAAATAAACTCTTCCAGCAGAACGGTGAGTTGAATAATATTGAACAGGAACTTATTACCAAAGATGGCGAGAAGCTGCCTGTAATTATGAGTTCCAGAGTAGAACTGGATGAGAAAAATAATGTGGTGAGCAACAGGTTTACCTGTGTAGATATTTCTGAACTTAAGGAAGCGCAGGACAGGCTTAAAAAGAAAAAGGTTGCCTTGGAAAGAGCTAATAAGGACCTGGAACAGTTTGTTTCCATTTGTTCTCATGACCTTCAGGAACCGCTGGCAACTATTAAGTTTGGAAGTGATTTTTTAGGTAAGATATATGCCAATAAACTCGACGATAAAGGGAAAGAATACATTTCATATATAGATGCAGCTTCAGACAGGTTGGCAAACCAAATAAGGGCGTTACTGGAACATTCCAAAATAGGAAAGAATAGCGATAGAACCCTTGTGAATACCAAAGAATTGGTAGAAGTGGTGAAATATGATCTTTCAAAAAGAATAAGGGACACTAAGGCACAGATTCATGTAGGTGCACTCCCTAAAATAAAAGCCTACCAGGTTGAATTGCGCTTACTGTTTCAAAACCTTATAAGTAATGCTCTCAAATATGTTTCTGAAGACAGGGCGCCAGAGATAAGGATTTCTGCATATCCCGAAGGTGATTTCTGGGTTTTTGCCATTGTAGATAACGGAATTGGAATTTCAGAAGAAGACCAGAAAAACATTTTCACAATATTCAGCAGGGTACCAACACAGCGAAAATATGAAGGTACAGGAGTGGGATTGGCGCACGCAGAGAAAATAGTTCTGTTACACGAAGGTTCAATTTGGGTAGATTCGCAGTTAGGAGTGGGAAGTACCTTTTATTTCAAGATCAAAACAAGTTAATTTATTGTTTTTAAATCTGATACACAATGCCTGATATATTCAGCATTAATGCCCCTTTATAAGTATGATAACTATACCATTGCGCATTCTATTGGTTGAAGATAATAAGGCAGATTTAGATCTTATCACATACCATATAAAAAAAATTGTGGTGACCCCTGAAATAAAAACTGTAACAACCCTTGATGATTATAGCAGGGTGTTAATGAGTTTTTTGCCAGATGTGGTTATTTCAGATTATAACCTCCCTACATGTACCGGCCTGGATTTATTGGAACTTACCATGTCCATTGAAGAAACTATTCCTTTCATATTCCTAACAGGAGCAATTGATGATGAAGAACTTGCGGCCAACACTATTCTTTCCGGCGCAAGTGGTTTCATACTTAAAAAGCATATGGACCAGCTTGCAGAAAAATTAAAACCCCTTTTGAAAAAAATTGTTTTTAATATGGGTGACCAGGAGGAGGTGCGGGAAAAAGTAAGAAGAAATAAGATTGTTGTGAATCAGATCTATAATTATCTGGATAAAATAAATATGGATAATAATGAACAACGGGAAAATATAGAGAAGATCAAAAATAACATGAAACAAATAGATCTGGAAAAGGATGATGAATAAATTATAGGAGGCCACCTCTCTACTGCACCGGGAAATTGGGAAGGATAACATTGCAAATGGCTGTATGTCTCTTGCTCCCTCAGGAAGAAATAATGGCCATTAATAAAGCCGGGGAAACTTTTGTCTTTTTTGGTGAAGTTTTTAATACCGTTCATCTGGAATCCTAATAGGGGAGCCTTAAATATTTAGGAATTACCCTTATATATAATGCCATTAATTAAAGGTAGATTTAATTTTGGTAATTGTTAATTATCAATATGCTCCCTGCTTAACTTCATTAAAACCTGAACACTATCTCTCACTTTTAGAAATAAATATTCTATGAATGAATGTGAAAAGCCGATCCTTACTATCGGCTTTTCGATTTCAAAATACCCTTACCCCAAGAGGTAAAAGATTGATCTTCAAAAGTAAATTATAACAGTTGTTTGCTGAGGGAATTTTCTTTAGGTTTACTTTCTAAGAAAGTCAAATTTATATCTCAATGAGACAGTACTCCAGCCTTATATTCTCTCTGTTTTTCGTGTTTTTTACATCTGGTATTTTTTCCCAGACAGGCAGGACCCCCGCCCAGGCAGAAAACGGGATGGTAGTTTCTAGTCATTACCTGGCATCACAGGCCGGCGATGAAATTCTTAAAAAAGGAGGAAATGCCATAGACGCCACGGTCGCAACGGCTTTTGCCCTGGCTGTTACCTTACCTTCAGCCGGAAATTTAGGGGGTGGCGGATTTATTGTGTACCATGGAAATAACGGAGAACGAACCACCTTTAATTTCAGGGAAAAGGCACCGCTTGCTGCTACTGCCAATATGTTTTTAGGGGAAGATGGTAAGATAAAAGATGATTCCAACCATGTAGGTTTATTGGCTGTTGGAGTTCCGGGAACAGTAGCAGGCCTTTATAAAGCTCACCAAAAAATGGGAAAGCTACCCTGGTCTCAATTGATCGCACCGGCCATAGCCCTTGCTGAAAATGGTTTTCCTTCTACTTATGATATGAACTGGTTCGTGCAATGGGTGAAGAAAAATAAAAATGATTATCCTTCTACCGCAAAGGCGTTCTTAAAAAATGGAGAAGAAATTTATAATCCCGGGGAGCTTTGGAAACAACCAGACCTTGCAAAGACTTTGAAATTGATCCAAGCCAATGGTGCTGATGGATTCTATAAAGGAGAAACAGCAGGTCGAATTGCAGATTATATGAAGGCCAACGGCGGATTAATTACCCTGGAAGACCTTTTAAAATATGAAGCCGAAGAACTGAAACCGGTTACGGGAAATTATAGGGGATATGAGATTATTTCCATGCCACCCCCAAGTTCAGGAGGGGTTGCTATAATAGAGATGCTTAATATTCTTGAGGGCTATGATCTTAAGGAAATGGGTCATAATTCGGCTATTTCCTTGCACGTACTAACAGAAGCGATGCGGCGAGCATTTGCTGACAGGGCACTTCATATTGGTGACCCCAATTTTAATCCGGGAATTCCAATTGAAAAATTAACATCAAAGGAATATGCAGGCAGGTTACGGGAAACTATTGAGTTGGGCCTGGCATCTGTAAGCGATTCTGCAAATTTCTCAGCTGCTCATCTTATTCCAGAAAGTCCTGAAACCACCCATGTTTCTGTAGTAGATAAAGATGGAAATGCAGTTTCTATGACCTACACTCTGGAAGCCAGTTATGGTTCCAGAATCGTAGTGGAGGGGGCCGGTTTTTTACTCAATAATGAGATGGGAGATTTTAATCCCATTCCCGGATACACCAATTCCAAAGGCCTCATTGGAACTAAACCTAACCTTGTGGAACCGGAAAAACGAATGGTTTCCAGTATGACGCCAACTATAGTTGCCAAAGATGGGAAACCTGTAATTGTTATTGGTAGTCCCGGTGGTCGTACTATAATCAACACTGTTTTACAGGTAATTGTAAATATGATAGACCATGAAATGGATATAGCCAGGGCTATTGAATCTCCAAGGATCCATCACCAGTGGTTACCGGATATTACCTCCTTTGAAAACTGGGGAATATCACCAGATACCCGTGACCTTTACGAAAATATGGGCCATAAAATAAGATATGTTACCAACCAGGGCCAGGCAATGGGTATCTATATTGATCAGGAAACAGGGATGATCTATGGTGGAGCCGATTCCCGGAGCTATGATGGAAGGGCAGTGGGGAATTAAGGCTTTCTTCCAGCATAAATAAATGGTATGCCTTCAGCATTTTTGTTATTGCTGATTGGCGTCGTGAAAAAGAATATGAAAGGTTGTTCCCTCGTTAGGTTTACTACACACCTCAATGTGCGCATCATGGTCCTCCAGAATATTTTTAACCGAATTTAAACCTATACCTATACCGGTGGCCTTATTAGTGTAAAAGGCATCAAAAAGCCTGTCTATTTGCTCCTGTTCAAGACCAATTCCATTATCTGAAATACTTAATTTAAAATCAGAATTTAGCCGGTTTATGGAAAGCTCAATAATACCTTCATCGGGCGGGGTAGCTTCACAGGCATTTACAATAATATTTAGCAATGCTATTTGTAATTTTTCCTCATCGGCCATAATATTATAAGGGCCTTTATATTTTTTAACGACTTTGATCCCTGTAAGATAAATGCGGTCTGCGGCTTTTTCAAGGGTTATATTTACACAGTGGGCAAGGTCTATCTTCTCCAGGTGTGGGGTAGAATAATTGGCAGAATTCAATAAGTTTGAGACCAGATTATTAAGCACCTTTGTGCTGCGGGAAAGAATTTCAAAATAGTTTGACAGTAATTTCTTTTGCGGCCCTTTTATTTTATGCTGAATAACGTCGGTAGTCATTCTTATACTGGCAAGTGGATTTCTTAATTCATGGGCAAATGTTCGCGCTATTTCTCCCTGTATAGAGAGCCTTTCGGCATTTAACAACGCACTTTGTGTATTTTTTTGTTCGGTAAT
>CAXAZV010000059.1:0-14051 GCA_963973375.1 uncultured Antarcticibacterium sp. | reverse complement strand
AAAATCTTTTAAACCGGTACTGCCTGTAATGCCACCTCATAAGGAAAGGCGAAATTGGTAACATCTTTCCCTGAAAGCCAATTATTCCTGTCCTCCTGTTTCAGGACCACAGGCATTCGTTTTTTATTATTATGTATCTCGCTCATTAGCTCATTGGCTTCAGTAGTAATAATACTGTACGAATTCACCAGCTCTCCCGTGTTGGGATTTTTCCAGTTGGAGTAGATCCCCGCAAAGGCAAATATTTCCTGGTCCCTGGGAGTTATAAAAAATTTTTGTTTTTCCTTTCCTTTTTCATCCAGCCATTGCCATTCATAATAACCATTTGCCAATACAAGACAGCGATTTTCTATTGAATTACGAAATGCGGGTTTGTCTGTAACCGTTTCTATCCGGGCATTAAGGGTATTCTTTTTAATGGAATCCTCTTTTGCCCAAAACGGAATTAAACCCCAATGAAAGAGGTCAATTTCTCCCCGGCTTTCATCTGTGATCACAGGGGTTTTTATAAACGTGAACCCGTTGATCTCATCCAGGGGAACATAAGATTCCGGTTCTGTAAATCTGGCATTAAAAGCCTTTTCGATTTCAGCTATGGTCTTGTTCATCTGGGTACGGTAGCACATAATTTTTCTGTTTTAAAGATCTTACGGAAGTTAAACATCTTTCGGTTTATTTTCAATTTACTTCTCAACCCCGGGAAAAAGGATCCTAAATTAATTCCTCTGTGCAATTTAATTTTTCAATCTTTTTTTCATTCACCCAAAAATTTACGGGAGATTAGTCAATAAGAGTTTTGGTGGAAGATCTCCCTCTAAAATATGAATTTAGGCCGAAATACTTAGTTAAACGGGCAGAAGTTGTAGGTAAAAAATAAAAATAATATACGGGTTTAAAATTCGGGGACGGCGATACAAACTATAGCACTTATTTTAATTAAGGTTGTGCTGAAGTTTAACCGTTAATGATCAAAAGAGATAAATGAGCAAGGTTGCGCAGTTCGCAAAGTGAAATTTGAAAAGCATTGGTTTTAAAAAGTTCTTCAATTTCTTCGGAAAGTGCTTTAACCTTATTTTTCAAATCATTTTGCCCGGGGTTGCCACTTTGTTTTCCCAGGTAAAAACTTTGCATAAGTGACTGTAAGCGCTCTCTTAATTTTCTATATTCTGCAAGATCCTGTGCGGAGGTTAATGGGATAATGGCAGCTTCAAAATGAAAGTCTAAAGAAAGATTGGGATTGCCAAATTCTTTTTGTTCAATTACCTCTTTGGCCGCTTCATGGGCAAACACCAATGCTTCAAGAAGGGAATTGGAAGCGAGCCTGTTGGCTCCATGCAGCCCGGTATTAGCGCATTCTCCATTGGCATAAAGATTCTTTAGGCCGGTGCGGGCATTTTTATTTACGGCAATGCCCCCACATTGATAATGTGCGGCAGGTGTTACAGGAATAAGGTCCCTGAAAACATCAATTCCAGCTTTCCGGCATCTTTCAGTTATAGTTGGAAAATGCGCGGTGAAAGCTTCTTTATCCAGGTGAGTACAATCAAGGAAAACACAAGGCTCACCCGTCTTTTGTAATTCTGAAAAAATTGCGTGGGATACCACATCGCGGGTAGCCAGTTCTCCTGAAGGATGGTATTCAAACACAAACCTTTCTCCTGCCTTATTTACCAATCTTGCCCCGGCCCCTCGTACTGCTTCAGAAATAAGAAAAGCAGGGTTTTCTTTTTTAAGGAACAGGGCTGTGGGATGAAACTGGATGAAATGCAAATCCTTTATGGCAGCGCCTGCACGATGTGCCATTGCCACTCCATCCCCCGTAGCGATCACCGGGTTGGTGGATGTTTCAAATATTTGCCCGCTCCCACCGGTTGCCAGGTAGGTGAATTGGGAGAAAATTTTCTCTATTTTACGGGATCTTTTATTGTAATATTTTACTCCTACACAGGAATGTGCTTCCACCAAAAGGTCTATGGCAAAATGATGTGTGAAAAAATAAATGTTCTTGTAGGACTTTAATTTTTCAAGCAGGGCCCTTTCTATTTCATAACCTGTTTTGTCTTTATGGTGCAGGATGCGGGACTGTGAATGCCCGCCTTCAAGGCCAAGATCCCATTCTCCAGAGGGTTTCTTGTCAAAAGAAGCTCCCCATTCTATCATTTCCACAAGTCTTTTGGGAGCTTTGTGAATCACCATTTCAACCACTCCTGTATCACAATAGCCTTTTCCAGATGCCAGGGTATCATTTATATGGGCATCAAAAGTATCGGTTAAGGTACTCATGACCGCAGCTATTCCACCCTGGGCATATTTGGTATTGGTTTCATTCTTATCTGCCTTGGTAAGAATACAAATATTCAGGTCAGGACGTTTTTGGGCTACTTTAAGCGCAAATGATAAACCGGCAATGTCAGATCCAAGAACGAGTACATCTGTATGATTCATCTTCTCACAAGATTTATAAGGCCAGCATTTGTTCTATAGGTTTAATAGCTTTTAAGCGTAAAATTTCATCTATAGAAACCTCCGGGGTTTCATCCCTAAGGCAGCGATACAACTTCTCCAGGGTATTCATTTTCATAAAGGCACATTCGCTGCAGGCACAGGTATTATCTTCCCGGGCAGGGGCGGGGATAAGGGTTTTGTGCGGCACCTGCTTTTTAAGTTGATGCAGGATTCCGGCCTCTGTAGCCACTATAAAGGTTTCATCTTCACTGTTCTTGATATATTGGAGCATTTGGGATGTGGATCCAATACAGTGTGCCAACCGGAGAATAGGATCTTCAGATTCAGGATGGGCAACGATCTTCGCGGTTGGATATTCAAGATGTAGCTCAATAAGCTTATCTATTGAAAAGGCTTCGTGCACGATACAGGAACCATCCCACAGCAGCATATTTCTACCCGTGACCTTGTTTAGGTAAGCACCAAGGTTTTTGTCTGGCGCAAATATAATAGGTTGTTCCTTTGGGATAGCGTTGATCACTTTCTCTGCATTCGAAGAAGTACACACATAATCGCTTAGGGCTTTCACTTCAGCACTTGTATTAATGTAAGTGACTACTTTATGCTGTGGGTAATTCTTAAGAAATTCAGCAAAATCTGATGCCGGGCAACCATCTGCAAGGGAACAGCCTGCATTAAGATCTGGCACAAGGACTTTCTTATCAAAATTTAAAATTTTAGCAGTTTCAGCCATAAAATATACCCCGGCAAAAACTATGATATCTGCCGATGTCTTAGCTGCTTTTTTCGCAAGTTCCAGGCTGTCGCCTACAAAATCTGCAATATCCTGAATAGCTTCTTCCTGGTAATAATGGGCAAGAATAACTGCATTTTTACTTTTACGCAGTGCATTTATCTTTTCAATGGTTTCAAGTTGCGATCTCATTTTTTAATATTAAAAAATATTTAAAAATCCTTTTTTGCTGAAATTCTTATGATCCTGTATACAGGAAGTACCACCCAAAGCGCCAGTACCCCAAAAGAGATTATTAACCCCTGCGAAGTGCCGAAGAATTGCTTAAATACCGCCCCTGTATAACCTAACAAGGCTGAAATATCCAACTTTAACAACACAAGAATACGGGAAAGATCTATGGGATTAAATACGCTGGCGATAAGGGCAAATTTATCCAGGGGATAATCCTGAAAATATACCAGGATAAGTAAAAATATCCCATCATACACCACTGCCAGGAACAACCAGAGCAAAATGGCAAGTCCAAATCCCTTTATCTTATTCTCATTTGACAAGGCAATATTAAAAGCTAGTGCCGTGAAAATGAAAGTGAGGAATACTCCTGAAACCAATAGCGAAAAGAAATTCCAGATTATGGCCGACTCAAATAAACCGTAGGCTGCAAATGGGATTCCCAGCCCCAGAATGAGACTTAGCGCCAACGAAATAGCAACTCCCAGGTACTGTCCAATAAAAATGGTACGGCGTTTAATGGGCTGCGCCAGCAGGAGTTCAGTAAATTCGCGCGAATCATAGTAATACATCACCCCAAAAATTGTCCCTATCAATGGCACCAGGATTATGATAACATTCATAAGGGTAATTACTGCATTGGAGAGGTCGTTATTAAGGAATAACAGCACTATGCCCAAAAACAGATAAAAGAGGAAATAAACGTAGCTCCACAAACTACGGGAAAGGTCAAAGAAACTGTATTTTAGAATTTTAAGCATTGTTTTTGGTTAAGATATTGGCAATTGCATGTTCAAAATCGGTTTGGCCTGTAGAGGATTTAAGTTCTGAAACAGACCCATTGAAATAAATCTTTCCTTCCAGCAGGAATACGATCCTGTCTGCTACCTCTTCTACAAAACTCATAATATGAGAAGTGATAAGAATGGTCTTTCCCTTTGCTTTCTCCTGCTGAATAAGATCCCGCAGGCGCAACAGGGATACAGGGTCAAGTCCTGAGGTGGGTTCATCCAGTATAATAAGCGGGCTGTCAAACATAAAACACAAAACCAGGTTCACCTTTTGTTTTGACCCTCCGGAAAGATTGTTTAATTTTTTATCGAGAAAGGGTTCCAGTTTAAAAAATTCTATAAGTTCTTTATCCCGGGCATCCTTACCCCGAAGGTCCTTAATCATTTTTATAAGTTCATTTACCTTAAGATTGCCTGGAAAATGAGCAATTTGAGGTAAATAATCAATATCCTTTCTGTAATCCCAGTGATCTCTTACTTTTTCTCCACCTATTTCTATATCGCCTTTGGCAGGAACTACCATGCCCAGCAAACTTTTTATGAGGGTAGTTTTTCCGGAGCCATTTGGTCCTAATATGGCTATGATCCCTTTTTGTTCTATTTCAAGGTCAAGGCCGTTAAGCACCACGAGGGAACCAAATTTTTTATGAAGGTTCTTTATACTTACCATTTTATTCTGTTCATTTGGGGTTCTTGGTCAATTAACTCGGCAGGAGTGAATATGGGAGAAACTTTTTCTGAAAAATCTACCAGGTCTATAAAAATGCTCCTAAGCAGTACAATGGCTTCAGGAGTTTTGTTTACCAGGTAAGAAAACAGTTTTACCGGGCGAAATGGAACATCGCCAATTTTATCTTTATTAAGGTCATAACCTGTATAATCGCTCCAATAGTTGCCGGTGAAGGAATTATCATTCAACCTTCCTGAATAAGCTACATCAAAGGAATTATATAGAAAATTATTTCTCGTAAAACTGGTGGTATAAGCGCCACCGTGAACTTTAATGGCGTAGCCATTATTTTTAAAATCATTTTCTATGAACTGCACACGAGTAGTACCATCGGCATTTACGGCGATGGTGTTATCCTCAAAAATATTATTTTCCAAGGTAGCATCTGAGATCTCTTTAAGCAATAAACCATAGGAGGCAGATCCCCAGCTTTTTTTGAAAATATTCTTTTTCATCTCTATGAACTTCGAAAACATCACTGCCACACCGGCGCCATTTTCTGCAAAGGTGTTCCCTATATAGCTGTTCCCGTCTGAAAACATGAAATGCAGGCCATAGCGAATGTTCTTTTCACAAACATTATTCAGGATCTTACACTTTTTACCAAATTCAATATAGATGCCGTCCCGCATTCCCTGCACATGGTTATCTTTTACAGTAACTTCTGTAGAGCTCCATAAATGTATGCCGTTACCGGAATTTGATTCTTCACCGCCTTCACTTTTAATGCGGTTGCCGGAGATAATACCGTTGTTGGATTTTTCTATTAAAAATCCGAAGAATACATTTTCCAGGATATTGTTTTTTAGCACAAAATTTTGACTTCCATTTAAAAGGATAGCGGCAAAATCCTTGGTATAGCTTCTGCCTATATTAATAATTTTAAGGCCTTCAATAGTTACACCATCTGCTTTTATTCCAAAGGCGGTACCATTCATTCCTGCATCAATTACGGGATAATTTACACCTTTAAGATGGATGCTCTTATTGATGATGTTGAGGTCAAATTCTTTATAAACCCCTTTTTCAATTAGAATTGTATCCCCATTTACTGCCATATCTATGGCTTCTCTAACCGTTTTAACTTTGCAGGAAGGGCAAACTCTAATTTCTCCTGCCAGGGCAGGAAGGAGGTTTAAAATAAAAATAATACTTAAAAAATATCTCATCTCTGGCTTTGGGAATCCTCTAAGAGGAAATGATTTTTAAGTTCATTCCAGGTGTAAGAAGCAGATGTTTCTTCTATCTCACTGTCTTTTTTTGTAGCGGCCAGATTGGCTCCCATAGGGCTGGTAATTTTTTCATTTATTACAAAAAGTGCATCATTCGCCGGCAACATAGTTCCCGGTTCCCGGTAATTGGCCACCAGTATTAAAGCTACTTCAGTCTCCTCATAATTTTGGAGATTATCTTTTACCAAACACTCAATGGCATCATATTTTATTTGTTTTCCTTTTTTGGTGACAATTTGAGCCGAATGTGCTTTACTCACAATTGTCATTTTACAATATGCACAGCTATCACTCCCATATACAATGGGTTCCGGTTCATTACTGCAGGAAAGCATAAGTAAGCTTAAAAATAGGTAAACGTAATTTTTCATTTTTTATATATTTTGTGTTTTGAGGGATCTTCTTCCTACCCACCAGGCCACTAAAGTTAAGAACATTCCGGCAAACATTAACCAGGCTCCCAATCTTGGGTAGGAGTGAGCAGTAAAGTTTAGTATCTGCTGGGTGCCAAATAGGGGCGGTTTGTAACTTATGGGGTTTCCGGCATCATCTGTAAGTTTAATAATTGCTTTTGGATCAAGGTCTGTCCCATAATCTATTAGCCAGGAATTAAAATCATACATTCCCAGAACACCCAGGATCATCATTAATACAAACCAGCCAAGAAACCAATTAGGACTAATAATTTTAAACAGCCCCAAGAAACCTAAAAGTATTCCAAGGCCTGCCATTCCTCCAATTACCAGGGGAAAAATGTTGAATTCCCACATTTCCTCCGGTTTTGGTATTTTTTTCATTCCTATATAATGATTTACACCATCTATGTTTTGAATGTCAAATTCTTCTTCTCCCTGGATACCGGAAATATAGATATCCATTCCCAAGGGTTCTGGATATTGAGGGGCCCCCAAAGTAATATTCCACAAGGGAAAATAGAATAAACCCAACAGCAGTGCTGATCCAAGTATCATTAAAGTTCCTGATAGTTTCATTTTTTGAATTTGTTATTTTATAAAAAAGCGGGCAAATAGCTTTATTTACCCGCCTTACCAGTAAAAATTTTTCAACTAATTAAACTGTTTCTAGTCACCATCAAGGGACCACTTGATAGGGGTATTTGCACCTGCGGGAGATACTCTAACATAACCCTGCATTTCCTGGTGAAGTGCTGAACAAAAATCTGTACAGTAAAGAGGGTATACCCCAACACGTTTTGGTTCCCAAAGCATTGTTTTTGTAGCACCGGGCATAATAAGAAGCTCGGCAGTATTAGCTCCTATCATTGCAAATCCATGTGGTACATCAAAATCCTGCTCCAGGTTGGTTACGTGGAAATATACTTTATCTCCTACTTTTATTCCTTCAATATTATCTGGTGAGAAGTGACTTCTTACCATCGTCATATAAACGTGAACTTCATTCCCCTTACGTTCTACACGGGTTTCAGATTCATTTCGAACTGCATGTTCGTTAGTGTTCTCATCCAGACGGTAGATCTTTTTGGAATTTTGTTTAATAAGATCGGCGGGTATTCCGGCAGCATAATGAGGTTCCCCAATAGTTGGGAAATCCAGAAGCAATTCCATTTTATCGCCAGTAATATCATATAATTGAGCCGAGTGGTTCATTTCAGGGCCTGTTGGTAAATACCTGTCTTTGGTTATTTTGTTCATCGCAACAAGGTATTTTCCGAATGGCTTTCTTGTGTTTCCACCTGGGATCATAAGGTGACCTACAGAGTAATAAGTGGGTTTCCTGTCAATTACCTGGTAATCACTTAGGCTCCATTTTACAACTTCAGAAGAGATAAAGAAAGTGGTATAGGCATTTCCTTTCCCGTCAAATTCTGTATGAAGTGGCCCTAGGCCCGGTTGTTTAACGATACCTCCAAGAATATCCTCATATTTAAGGATAGGAATTCCATAAGCATCCCCGTCATAATTCTTATCTTCAATAGCTTTGATCATTTTTGAGAAGGAGAACACAGTTAATTCTGCAGCCAGTTTACCACTACCTACAATATATTCTCCTGTGGGGTCTACATCACAACCGTGAGGAGATTTTGGAATAGGCATAAAATACACAGCTCCGGGAATATCCTTAGGATCTACGGTTTTTACACCTTTCTTCATTGTAGAAGTTGCAGTGCTGGAATCATGGTTATAAACGTTGTGGGCATATTTTGCATCCATCATTGTTCCGCCACCATTATTTACGTATTCCTCAATTTTCTTCCAGTTAAGGGCAACAATAAAATCTTTATCATTTTGAGAAGCATTTACTTCAAGAAGTGTATTGGCTTCTTCAGAGTTATATGTAGTAGCAAACATCCAACCGTGGGAAGCACTTCTTCCAGGGTGAGCAAGGTCAAAATTGAATCCCGGCATGATCACCTGGAAAGCAAGTTCCATTCCTCCGGTTTCCTGATCTATTTTCACAAAGGTAAGAGGGCCTTTAAAATTCCCCTTCATTTCTTCAATAGATATATCTCTTTGAGGAGAAGGAATTGCAAAACGGGTTCCTGCAATAAGGTACTCTGTATTCTCAGTGATCGCAAAACTGTGATTACCGGCACTATTAGGGATTTCCAGGATCTCGCCTGTCTCAAATGTATTAAGGTCTACACGGGCAACACGCGGGGTGTTATTTTCGTGGGTGAATACCCAGCGACCGTCAAGTTCTCCGTTTGTTTGTGAGATATCAACGTGGTGAAGGTCACCCCAGGGAATGAATCCATAAGAAGTATTAAGCATAGCTTTGGTACCCTCATTGTATCCATATCCTTTTTCTGCGTCCTGAGAAAATACAGGGATCACTTTTAAAAGACGCCCGGATGGTAACCCGTAAACCGACATTTGACCACTGAAACCTCCGGAGAAGAATCCGTAGAATTCATCGTGTTCTCCCGGAGCTACATACACGCGCTCGGCTGCATTAGTAGCCATGGCGCCAGATTTTTTCTTGTCGTCATCTCCACCACAGCTTACAATAAGGACAGAGAGGGCAAAAAGAAACAAAATAGAATTGATTTTTTTCATTAGAGTGAGTGTGTAAATTAATTAGTGTTTTTTGGTAAAATGACGTCTTCCACAACATGTACCCATCCATTGCTTACTTTTATGGAACCAACTATTTTGGTACCACCAACATAGATATCGTCACCTTCACGTGTCACAGGAACAGATTCCCCTGAGGCCATATAAAGCGAGCGACCTTTTTCTACATTTTTAATTAGTGTTTCAATAGGATAATTACTTGGAGCCACATGATTTTTTAAGATATAGGCAAGTTTTTCCTTGTTTTCAGGTTTTAGCAGGTCTTCAACAGTTCCTGCAGGTAATTTCTCAAATGCAGCATTGGTAGGTGCAAAAACTGAAAGAGGTCCTACATTTACCAATGCGTTTTCAACTCCTGCCGCCTGAACCGCAGCTACAAGGGTAGTATGGTCAGGTGAATCGATCGCAGTACGTAAAGCATTTGCTTCAGAATTTTCGTCCTCAATAAATGCCTGCCCGCGATTGGAATTTATTTCGGTGGCTTCGGTTTCAGTAGATGTAGTTTCCGATGCATCATCGGCGGATTTATCCTTACATCCTACAAATATCAAGGTGCCCGTTAACATAAGAAAAGCAAATAAAATAGATTTTGTTTTCATATTTAAAGATTTTTGGTTAGAAGCTGTAAAATTAACTTGATACTTTTTGTTAAAATATGATGTTAATCATATTTAAATCTCTTCCTTCAGAGTCCTGAAATATTCAAGGATAGACCTTGCTTCTTCCTCTGTGAGGTTTTGATTTGCCATAACCGCCATATTAGATTCCATCATCAATTGTTTAGCAATAGGATCTTTGGCGATCATTTCTTCAGGATTCAGGATCATGTTCATGATCCACTCTGGAGAACGTCTTTCTGTGATACCGGTAAGTGCTGGACCAATAAATTTTTTATCTATTTTATGACAGGCCGTACACATATTCTTAAATACTTCTTCTCCCTTTACTGCAAGAGCTTTGTCAATTTCTGCATTTAAGGTTACAGATTTTACGGGACCAATACCTTTATTAGACATGTCTAGCATATCTTTTGAACTTGTGGCGGCCGCTTCTTTTTTAGGAGCTTCCTGGCTGTAATCTCCAATTTTTACATCATCATTTTCTTTTTTCTCTGAATCACCACAGGAGGTGAAAGCTGTTAACGCAATTAAAATCAGGATAAAATTTGATAGTTTTCTCATAGTGTTTGGTTTAAATAATTTAACGTAAAATTATATAAGGATACATGTTAAATATATGACTAAAATCATAATAACCGGAAAACTCAGAAAAGGAAGACCCAATCTAATTCATTGGTTATGAGGAGATTTATTGTGTTTTAAAGAAAAGAGGCAGGAATGAATTGAAAAAATTGAGGCAGATTATAATATACAGGAGGTTAAACAGATCCTTCAAATAATTAATACGGGAATTGTTCCAAGGGAAAAATAAGTGAGCTTATAGATCTTTTTTTATGGGATAATCCTTTATCTCATTTAAAACGTCCTCTACGTTTTTCTCGGTTGTATAAAGTTTGTCCTTGCATATTTTCAGCAATTCTGAAGCCCTTTTCACTTTAGATTCCAGAAGATCAATTCCTATCTCTGAATTTTCCATTTCAATTACAATCTCCTGAAGTTCAGCAAAGGCATCGGTATAGGTAAGTTTTGTTTTCATTTGTGTGATTTTTTTTCCTCTTCTACTTTTTCAACCCTGCTTTCAATTTCACCATCATAAAACCGGGTTTGCAGGAGGTCTCCCGGAGATATACCGGTAGTACCTTTAACTATCTTACCATGAAGGCGGGTGATACTAAAACCCCTTTTTAAGATGGTTTGGGGATCCAGATAATGAAGGCTGGTGGAAATATTTTTTAATTCGGCTTTATCATTTTTTAATAAGGCCCCGGCGCTGTATGCAATGGAGTTTATTAAATATTTAATGTCATTTTCAGCCCTTTTCACATTACGTGATACCGCCATGGCAAAATGGGTTGACATTTCCTTAAGCTCGGCATTTTCCCGGTTATGCAACCATTCAACCCCGGTTGAAAGGCTGGCAGTATTTTCTTTTAGTATAGTGTCAAAAGTGTGGAATTGCTCCAGTAGAAACCCTGCGATCCTGGTAGGAGTTATAAAACTTTGGTAAGCCACAAGTTCACACACTGTTTCATTGGAAGAATGTCCTATACCGGTTAAAACGGGTAGGGGAAAGCCGGCAATTGTCTTTGCCAGATTATAATTATCATAACAACTAAGGCCAATTTCTCCCCCGCCACCCCGCACTATAACTACGGCATCAAATACTTTTTTGTGTTCATTTATCCGGTTTAATGCCTCAATTATTGTGGTAACAGCTTTTTCCCCCTGTAATACAGCCGGGAAAAGTTTAATATGAAATTTATAATCCTGAGGATTGTTCTCAATTACATTTATAAAATCCTGGTAGCCTTTACTGCTGCTCACCGAAATAAGCGCAATGGTTTTTGGGAGTAGGGGTAAAGAGGTTTTTTTATTGGAATCAAATACATTTTCTTCCCGAAGTTTTTTAATTGTCTCCATTTTTTGCCTTGCGAGTTCCCCCAAAGTAAATTCTGGATCTATATCCAGGATATTCAAGGCAAGACCATACACAGGGTGGTAGGTAACAGTAGCCTGTATCACCACACTCATATCATCTCCCAGGTCTTCATTTAAAACCAATTTGAACTTCCTGTTGATCTCCTCAAAATTGGGTTTCCAGATATTACCTCTAATTTCAGCAATGATTTTTCCATCTTTCTTTTCCACGAGTTCTGGAAAACAGTGGCCGGTGTGGGAGTAGTAATTTAACCTTACAATTTCGGCCTTTACCCAAACAATCCTGCTGCAGTAGGAATTGATGACATTTTCAATTGCCGCTGTAAGTTTGGAAAGAGGAAATATTGGCCTGGAGCGCATTTTTTAAAAGGAAAGAATAAAGATATTCAAATAAAGAATATTTCCGGTTCCCGGTCAGCTTTAAAATGCTTCACCAAAATTATTATGAATAATAGGTATTCAAATGTAAAGGCTTATTTATTCCTATTAATTCAGCTTTGTGATAAAGGCATGGTAAAAGTAAAACTGGTTTCTTCGTCTGTAGAATGCGCAACTAGTTTTCCTCCGTGTGCTTTCGCGATCTCAGAAGAAATAAAAAGACCTAAGCCAAGGCCTTGTTTCCCATTCCCGGGTCCCTTACGGTAAAATGGTTTGAAAAGATGCTCCATTTCAGCTTCTGGAATTTTTTTACCTCCGTTTATTACTGATAGTTTGAACTCATCATTCAAAGTGGAGGCAGTAACTTTGATATTCCTGGATTGATCCCCATGGTTTATGGCATTTCCCAGTAAATTGGATAATAACTGCCCAATTCGGTTTGCATCTGAAGGAAATTCTATGTTTAACTGAAAGTCGTGTTCTATATTTTGCTGGGGAGACATGGTTTCAATTTCAGCAATTATTTGATCAAGGCTGTCTTCCAGATCATGAAGGTTGGATTTTTTATTTATCATGATCCCTTCCCCAAACTGCCCCCGGGCAAAATCCAGAATGTTCCCTATTAAATCTTCCATTCTGAAAGTGGTAGATTTTATCATGGCGGCCTGGCGTTTAACCAAATCTTCCTTAGCAAATTTAAGAAGGATATCTGAACTCATTCTTATGGTGGCAAGAGGATTGCGCAGGTCGTGGCCTAAAATTGCTATAAATTGTTCCCTTAATACTGAATTTTTTCTTTCATCCTCCAGGTTTAGGTTGGCGGTATTTATTTTTTCAATGGTGTGTAAATGAAAAGAAATAAGGTCTGCAAACAGCCTGAACATTCCCATTACCTCCTCAGATTTTACTGCAGCCGGCTTTTTATCTATGGCACACAGGGTTCCAAAGAAACTGCCGTCCTGCTTATAAATAGGAACAGATACATAACTTTCAAACCCATACATCTTAGGTGTGGGATGGCAGGAATAATGCTCGTCCTTTTTTACGTCGGCTATGAATACAGGCTCATTATATTTGCGAACCTCGTCACAGATCGTAGTTTCAACCTTTAGCTCATCTCCCGGTTTCAACCCAAAAGCGATCTCATCTTTTGTTGTGCAAGTAACCCATCTGTCTTCTGTAACACGGGCTATAGCTGCAAAACCCATTCCTGTGGTTTTGCAAATTACATCAAGCAATTGAGGCACTATGGAAATTTGATTGATGGCTTCAACATCCTGAGCAAGATCCCTTATATTGGTAAATTTGGTATCGATAATAAATTTTTAAGATGAATTTTCAAAAATACATTTTTTATTTCTTCTATCGTGAGGTAGAGAGGAAGTGCCAGATAATTTAATTATTAACGGCATTAATAATTGGATAATTTTTAATTCATGGGTCAAATCCCACCTAAAAGGGTTATTTCATTTTTTTAAATTTGATTAAAACCGGCAATAATCCCACATATTATATAATTTATTTTATGTTTTCATATCTTAAAGCGGTTAAAATTATCAATGATAGGTATAAGAGAAACGGCCTCTAATTTCCTGCACATTTATAAGGTCTAAACGGTATATTCTTATCAAAAATCCTAAATTTGAAACTTATCATTTCAAACCTATCACATGGAAATTAAACGCAGTTACGTAATAGATTTTGACAGTACCTTCACGCAGGTAGAAGCGCTGGAGGTGCTGGGAGAAATATCCCTGGCCGGGGAGCATGACCGCCATGATAAGCTTGCCCAACTTGAAGATCTTACCAATCAAGGCATGGAGGGTAATTTATCTTTCAGGGAATCCCTTACCCGGCGGCTGGAATTATTAAA
>CAXAZV010000058.1:0-14201 GCA_963973375.1 uncultured Antarcticibacterium sp. | reverse complement strand
GAGAAACGCTCCCACATTTCGGTAAAGAATAGAACAAATAACCCTGCCGGGTGTCCTATTACGTTCGATTTGAAAAAATCGTTATTAGTTTCTGCTGTTGCGGCCATCTTTATCAACAATTAATTCTTCGTCTCCTAATTCAAATTTTTCCTGTTGTGGCAATTCTCTTTCATTGTCTTCTGCCCCATGAGTTAGTCTTTTTAAAGGCTTCAGCATAAGTAATACAATTCCAGCAAAAGTTACCGTGAAAATTGTGATACCAAGGAAGATCGCGATATCTCCCGCCTCTGAAGCAAAAGCACCAAGGGTTCCTGCCACTTTGTTTCCAAGCCCTGTGGCCGCAAAATAAACCCCCATCATTAAGGAAGCATATTTAACCGGTGAAAGTTTGGTTATAAAGGAAAGGGCAACCGGTGAGGAACATAATTCCCCTATGGTATGTAATAAGTAAGCAAGAACCAGCCAGTACATAGCAGATGCTCCCTGAGCTTCAAACTCCATGGCTGCAAAGACCATGAATACAAACCCAAGCCCCATAATTATTACCCCTATTGCCATTTTAAAAATGGATGAGGCCTCTTTACTCTTAAGTTTTCTCTTTGCCCAGAAATTGGCAACCAAAACCCCAAAAAGTATGATAAACATAGCATTCAATGACTGGAACCAGGAAGCCGGAACTTCAGCTCCTATTCCAAACGGAAGATTAAAAGGGATCATCCTGTCTGTCTTTTCCATCGCATAGATGTTCATAAGACCACCTGCCTGTTCAAAAGCTCCCCAGAATACGATAACGAGGATAAAGGATAATAGCATTACCACATACCTGTCTTTCATCACCTGGCTTGTAAGGTCCTTGTACACCATCATCATCATTGCAACTACAAGGGTAAGGAATATAAAAAGTAGTCCATAAGCGAGACCCATTGCATACATTCCCCATAGAGAAGCCGCAAATAACACAACTGTAATTACAAGTTGTCTTGGAGACCTGAAAAGATCTGAGAAAAGACTGCCTAAGGAAGCCCCTTCGTCACGTTCTACTTTTGAAAGCAGGTTTCCTACATTGGTAAGATATTTTTGACCCCACAGGTATACGACCAATCCAAATGCCATAGCGATACCTGCAAGTCCAAACCCATAATGCCAGCCATAAACTTCACCTACGGTTCCTACTATAATACTGGAAAGGAAGGCTCCAAGGTTAATTCCTATGTAAAATATGGTAAAACCTTTATCTCTTCTAATATCTCCTTCGCGGTATAATCCTCCTACCATGGTAGAAATATTGGGTTTTAAAAGTCCAACCCCCGCGATAATTAATCCCAGACCGGAATAAAAGGCCCACATTTCTTCTACTGCCAGGATTCCGTGTCCTATTACCAGGATTATCCCTCCAATAAGAACTGCCTTCTTTTGCCCGAATACCTTATCTGCAAGGATCCCTCCGGGAATGGAAACAACATACACCAGCATGGTGTACCATCCATAAAGCACCAGGGCTTCAGATGAAGTCCAGCCAAGGCCGGCATTCCCTTCAGTAGTAGCGCTTACAAGGTAAAGCACAAGGATGGCGCGCATACCGTAGTAGGAAAAACGTTCCCACATTTCAGTAAAGAATAAAATAAATAATCCTACGGGATGCCCGAATAATTCTTTTTGATTAACGGGGGGTGCAGTATTTGCCATTTATTTAAGTTGTTAGGGTTGGTTATTATAGTTTTTCTTTTATAAAATTGGTCATTTTGGTATAGAGATGCAATCTGGTGTTTCCACCATAAATGCCGTGGTTCTTATCGGGGTATATAGCCCAGTCAAATTGTTTGTTTGCCTGTACCAGGGCCTCAATAAGCCTCATAGTGTTCTGGACGTGTACATTATCATCGGCACTGCCGTGTACAAGTAGAAAATCTCCTTTTAATTTATCTACGTGATTGATAGGCGAATTTTCATCATATCCTGTTGGGTTTTCCTGTGGGGTAGTCATATACCTTTCAGTATAAATAGTATCATAGAACCTCCAGCTTGTTACCGGTGCTACAGAAATTGCCATGGAGAAAACATCATTTCCTTTCATTATGGCGTTGGCTGCCATGAAACCGCCGTAACTCCAACCCCAAATTCCTATTCTGGATTCATCAATGTATTCATAGGAACCAAGAAGTTTTGCTGCTTCTATTTGATCTTCCAATTCATATTTCCCAAGTTCATTCTGGGTAATTTTCTTAAACGCTGCCCCTTTATAGCCGGTACCCCGCCCGTCAACTGTTGCAACTATATAACCTTCATTTGCCAGTAACTGGTACCAGTAATCATTGCTCCCAAAATATGAATTGGAAACAGATTGTGACCCAGGACCGGAATACTGGAACATTAATAAGGGATACTTTTTATTTTCATCAAAATCTACCGGCTTTATCATCCACATATTTAGATCGTTACCGTTCACCTTTATAGTAGACAGAACTTTAGGTGCGAAATTGTAAGCCTGTGATTTTTTTACCAGCTCCTGGTTGTCCTTTATTTTTCGCACCAACTTACCGGTCTTGGCGTCATGCAAAGTAAACTCGTAAGGCGTGGTGGTATTGGTAAAGCTATTGATGAAGTAAGTGAAATCTGCACTAAAGTCGGCACTGTTCATCCCTGTTTTTTCGGTAAGGCGTTTTTTAGAGTTTCCGTTTGGTTTGATGGAATAAACATCACGGTTTACGCTGCCATTCTCTGTACTTTGATAGAAAATGGTATTGGATTTAGGATCAAACCCATAATAATTGGTCACTTCCCAATTCCCCTTGGTAACCTGATTCTTTAATTTTCCTGTTTTATCATAATGATAAATGTGATTATTACCATCCTTCTCGCTGGTCCATATAAAACTGTTATCCTTTAAAAAGGTGAGGTTATCGGTAACATCTACATAAGCCTTATCTTTTTCATTAAGAATAAGTTTTACCTCATTATTGACAGAATTCACAAAGAACAGATCAAGATTATTTTGGTGACGGTTAAGCACCTGCACGCTTAAAAGATTAGGATCGCTGGTCCATTTAATTCGGGGGATGTAAAAATCTTCATAATCTCCCAGCTCCACTTCATTGGTGGTCTTTTCGTTTAAATGATAGATATGCAGGGAAACTTCAGCATTCGTTTCCCCGGCTTTTGGGTATTTAAAAGTGGATGCCCCGGGATATAGATCGGTTCCATACATATCCATTGAAAATTCAGGTACGTTTACTTCATCAAATCTCAGGTAAGCAAGATGGTCTCCACTTGCATTCCAGTCAAAAGCGCGTACAAAAGAAAATTCCTCCTCATACACCCAGTCTGTAACTCCGTTAATGATCTCATTTTTCTTTCCATCTGTGGTTACCTGGATCTCTTCACCGGTTGTAAGGTCTTTTATATAAATATTATTGTCAAAGACATATGCTACCTTGGAAGCATCAGGAGAAAAAGTAGGCTCCTGGATCATATTCTCACTTACTTTGGTTAGTGATCGCGTTGCTACATCATATACAAAGTATATCCCGCGCGAAGATCTGCGAAAGATCTGTTCCATTTGAGACCCTAAAAGGATCTTGTTTTCATTGTCGCTCAGTTGATAACCCTGAAATCTTGAGATCTCCTCAAGATTGGCACTGTTGAGCAAACTTCTTTTCTTTTCTCCCGCTTTGTAATCATATATATCTATGCTGCTTGTTCCCGCCTTACGATCCTGATTTAGGATTATATATTCGGTACCATTGTTCATAGAACGCAGGGATTCCATTCTTTGCTGGCTAAAGGTGCCATCATAAATCTCTTCAAGGCTGATCTTCTTGTCCTGTGCAAAAACCGCTGCAGTTCCTACCCAAAAAAGGATAAGTACAGTTCTGAATAACTTCATAAAATGTAGAAAATAATTTTGTAGGCCAAGTTTACTAAAAAATCCGCAAAAAATGGGGTTTTTGAGTGTTAAATCCCAACATTTTGTTAAAGCTTTTTTTGCCTCATTATGAGTAAATAGGGATTTTTTCCCTTTATAACTTCTTAGCTTATGGGAATAACAGCGTTAATTGTATCTTTGAGCCCTTAAATTTCCCCAGAATGATCACACCTGTTACCGGTTTTTCCAAATTGAGCAAAGAAGAAAAAATAGCCTGGTTATCAAACACCTACCTTAAGAATTCCCCGCAAAGCGAATCAGTTTTGCGCCAGTATTGGCATCCGGATTCCAGCTTGCAGCAATTGCATGAGGAGTTTACAGAAAATACGCTGAGCAATTTTTATTTGCCCTTTGGGATAGCCCCAAACTTTGAGATAAACGGGAAATTATTTGCCATCCCTATGGCGATAGAAGAGAGTTCGGTGATAGCGGCGGCAAGTAAGGCTGCAAAATTCTGGAAGACCAGGGGCGGTTTCAAGGCAACCGTGATAAATACCACCAAAATAGGGCAGGTTCACTTTATATTTAAAGGAAATGACGCCCTTTTACAGGAATTTTTTGTTGAAGTAAAACCTCAAATGCTCGAAGGGGTTTCAGGGATTACCCGGAACATGGAAAAACGTGGCGGCGGGGTGCTGGATATAGAATTGCGCAACAAGACGCAACTTATGGAAGACTACTATCAACTCCACTGTAAGTTTGAAACCATAGATTCAATGGGGGCCAATTTTATCAACTCCTGTCTTGAAAAATTTGCTGAAATATTTAAAGATGCAGCCTCGCATTATGAGAAGTTTTCTGAAGGCGAAAGTCAGCCGGAGGTGATCATGAGCATACTTTCCAATTTTGTTCCGGAATGTATCGTACGGGCTGAAGTCTCCTGTCCTGTAGAGGAGCTTGAAGATGAGAAAAATCACGATGCTACACTCTTTGCCAATAAATTTTTAACCGCTCTTAAAATAGCTGAAATTGAGCCTTACCGTGCGGTGACCCATAATAAAGGGATCATGAATGGCATAGATGCTGTGGTTCTTGCCACCGGTAACGATTTTAGGGCGGTAGAAGCCGGGGTTCACGCTTACGCGTCAAAAGACGGGAAATATACCAGCCTCACACACGCATGTGTAGAGGATGGGATCTTTAAGTTTTGGATGGAAATTCCGCTTGCGGTAGGTACCGTGGGAGGCCTTACAAATCTACATCCGCTTGTAAAGGTGGCACTGGAGATCCTTCAAAGACCTACAGCAAAGGAATTAATGGAAATTATAGCGGTTGCGGGCCTTGCCCAAAACTTCGCGGCAATAAAATCCCTGGTTACAACAGGAATACAACAGGGCCATATGAAGATGCATTTAATGAATATCCTGAACCAACAGAATGCAACTCCTGAAGAAAAGAAAGAACTTATCCATTATTTCAAGAAACACACGGTTACCCATAGCAGCGTGGAAGAACAACTGAAGAAGATAAGACAATGATCGGGAAATTTTATAGCCATGGGAAGTTATTGATCACCGGCGAATATGTCGTTCTTGACGGCGCGCTGGCGCTGGCTGTACCCACAAGATTTGGGCAGTCTCTGGAAATTGAACCGCATCATGAAAATAAAATTCACTGGACCGCTTTGGATCACCAGGGAAAGGAATGGTTTAAAACATCGCTCATCCTTAATGGTGGCGAACTTAAATTTGCTGAAGAAAACATAAATCCATCAGAACAGGAAAACAGGTTGCTTCAGGTGCTTACCGAAGCAAATTCATTAAATCCTGGAATACTGAATTCCACAATCGGGTTTAATGTAAAAACAAAACTTGATTTTCCGCAGAACTGGGGCCTTGGAAGTTCTTCCACCTTGATAAATAATGTGGCACAATGGTTCGGGGTAGATCCCTATGAATTGTTGAAAAACACTTTTGGCGGAAGCGGCTATGATATAGCAGCAGCCCAAAATGAGCAACCCGTCACTTTTCAGCTCACCAAAGAGAAGCCAAGCGTTCTCATCTCAAATTTTGAACCCGATTTTAAGGATCAATTATTTTTTGTGCACCTTAACAAGAAGCAAAACAGCCGCGCCTCTATCGCCCATTATAAGGCGCAATCTTTGGAAATGGTTAATGATACGGTATCCAGGATCTCTGCTTTAACTGAAAGTTTTATAGGTTGCACAACTATTGAGGAATTCAAATTACTTATTGAAATTCACGAGACACTTATCTCCAAACTTATTAATACTCCTAAGGTTAAAACCGGCTTATTCCCGGATTTTCCCGGGGCTATTAAAAGCCTTGGCGGCTGGGGCGGGGATTTTATCCTTGCAACAGGCCGGGAAGAGGAAATGGATTATTTCAGAAAGAAAGGGTATGCTACGATTGTATCTTATGATGAGATGCTTAAGTAATAACACCTCACGAGTAGAAATAAAAAGACCTCACAGATTTTGAAAATCTGTGAGGTCTCTTATTATAAATACACTCTACTAGTAGAAGTTCGCTCTGTTATCCTCGATCTTGGCATTTTCTTTCAAAGCTTCAAAAACTCTGTTTTCAACACCCTGTCTTCTTTGTTGAGTTTGCTGGGTAGCAAAATTTCTGTAAGACTCCATTCCTGCAGCTTTGTTCAAAGAAACCAATTCTACCACATAAACTCCTTTTTCTCCTGCAACAGGCTTGCTCACGCCACCTGGTTCAAGCCCAAATGCCGCACCTACAACTTCAGGCTCATTTCCGGCTCCTGCTAAAGTTGGATTTTTCATGTTCACTGCACTGGCAGTTTGAACACTTGCGTTCTGGCTTTGCGCAATTTGCTCAAGGCTGTTTCCGCTTATTTTCCCCTTTAATAACTCGGCTTTTTTCTCTTTTATAAGAATTGGTGTTACAGTAGCCGAAGCATCTTCAGCACTCATCACGCCTTCTTTCTTAACAGCTGTTACCTGGGCAACAACATATCCTCCCGGAATTTCAAATCTTTTTACATCACCGGCTTTTACGCCCTCTTCAAAAGCCCACTGAACAATTCTTCTTTGAGGCCCAACACCTGGAATATTTTCCTCTAAAGCTTTTACATCCTTTACGGTGCGCACTTCGTAATTATCTTTTTTGGCAACCCCGGCGAAATCATCATTCTTTGCAGCGATCTCAAATTTGGTCACTTTGGTATAAAGATCATTCAAAGATTTTTCTGATGGCTGAATATCTCTTGCAATGGTTGCAATTTTTACCGCACGTTCTTCTTCTGTCTTTTCTACTACATTGATCACGTGGTATCCAAAATCTGATTCTACCACTCCAACACTTCCGGGAGTATTATCAAATACGAAATCATTAAAAGCAGGGATCATATCACCCGGCCTGAAGTATCCAAGATCTCCACCCTGAACAGAAGATGCCTGATCTGCACTGAATTCAGCAGCTAGGTCTGTCAATTTAGTTTTATCACTTCTTACCACTCCGGCTAAACTATCGGCAAGGCTTTTAGCTTGTTCTTTAGTTCTGGTAGCACCTGCCGCAGTTGGCAAACCTTGCCAGGAGATCATTATATGGCTAGCCTTTGCAGAATCTGCAATCTGGCGAGCTTCGATCAACCTGGAAACTTTCCAGTATCCACCTTCCTTGTATGGGCCGTAAAGCTCACCCGGTTGTAAATTGAAGATCTCGTTTGCAAAATCACTGTTATACTGATCTCTGAAAACAAAACGATCCTGGTATTGAATATCTGAATTTCTGTTTACAAAAGTTTCAATATCTGTTGTGGTTTGGAAACCTGCAACAGTATCGTTGGTATTGGTAGTTGCATTGAACTGCATTCTTCCCGCAAGGGATTCATCAATAAGCTCACGTGCTTCGGCTTCATCTTCCTGAGAAGCTGCTTCAGGGAAAACTACAAACTGAAGGTCTCTGGCTTTTTCAGCCTTAAACCTTTTTTCATGTTTTTTAACATAATCCCTTATCTCTGCTTTAGTTACTTCAACCTCACTATCTGGAATACTGGTGTAAGGAAGCTGTACAAATTTCACATCTACATTATCATTCTCAAGACGGTATGCCTGCTCTCCCTCAACTAAGGTCGCGCTAACACCTGCTCTTATCAAGTTGTAATAAATATTTTCTCTTGCACTTTCAGCAATTGAATTTTCATAGGTCACCCACTGTTCGTAAGCTTGTGGTGAAGTTGCCTTAAGGTTTGCAACATATTCCTGCATCTTGTTTTCATCAAACATTCCTGCCTCATTGGTGAAATTTGGATTATTAACAAGTTGCATTCTAAGCAAACGTCTTACCTGCGCTTCCCCAACATCGATTCCAAGTTCTTCGAACTGCTCTTCAAGAACTACTTCGCGAAGTTTGAAATCCCACACTTGATTAACAGCCTGGGCTGTAGAGGCATTGGCCCCCATATTTCTCTGGTAAGCGTCCACCTGTCTGGCAAAATCTTCCCTGCTTATTTCTTCTCCGTTCACAGTTGCAATCACGTTTTGTGATTTTTGCGAACTCATTCCTCCATTACGAATTACATCGGCCAATACGAAAGCAAAAAGGGCCAATGCAATAATAATTATCAAGAAAACAGACTGTTGTCTAATTTTATTTAATACTGCCATTTGTAGTTGTTGTTTATTCGAATATAGTGGGCGAAAATAGTGTTTTTCACCAAATTAAAAAACTTAATATTTGCAAAATATTAACTATTTGAAGGAATTAATCTTTCGAACGCATCTCGAGCTCCACCAATTCAATTTTGGTGGTAGATACCTCGAGTATCTTTATGTTGAAGTGTTCAATTTGAACTTCTTCAAACTGTTGGGGGATCTCCTCGGTATAATTGGTTATGAATCCTCCCAGGGTTTCATAGTTCTCCCCTTCCGGAATATCCAGTTTATAGGCCTCATTAAGGTAATCTACCTCCAGCCGTGCAGAGAATTTATAATGATGATCACCCAGTTTTTCTTCTATTAGGCCAACGGGGTCGTGTTCATCTTCAATTTCGCCAAAAAGCTCCTCCACAATATCCTCTACAGTGATCATCCCGCTAGTGCCGCCATATTCATCAATTACCACAGCGATGCTTTTACGCTTTTTAATAAGGATATTCAGCACATCTTTTACCCACATGGTCTCGGGGACAAAAACTACCGGCAACAGGATTGATTTAAGTGTTTTAGGCCTTTTGAAAAGTTCAAAGGAATGTATGTAACCTATAATATCATCTACGGTCTCATTATAGATAAGGATTTTGGAAAGACCGGTATCTGTAAATGTCTGGATAAGATCTCCGGGGGCCACGTTAAAATCTACAGCCACAATTTCGGTACGCGGGATCATTACTTCCCGGGCTTTAATATCTGAAAACTCCAGGGCATTCTGAAAGATCTGTATCTCTGAATCTACTTCTTCCCGGGATTCAACTGTTTCCATTTGTTCATTGATGAAATTCCCCAGTTCGATCTTTGTAAAAGCCAGCTGGACCTCATCTCCGGCGGTTTTAAAAAATCTTTTCAAGATTAGATCTGAGATCCAGATCACAAAATCTGAAATAAAACTGAAGATCAAATAGAACAGATAGGCGGGAACTGCGAAGAACTTAAGCAGCACGTTAGCGTATATCTGGAAAAATACCTTCGGAAGGAATTCTGCAGTAAAAAGGATCAACAGAGTGGAGATCACGGTTTGTGTAAGCAGGGGAAAATCTGAAATAAAGAAATTTGCCAGGCCGCTTTCAACAGGTTTGAAACCAACCAGCCAGTTCATAATAAGGTCCCCCATATAAAACCCATACACTACCAGTGCGATATTATTACCCACCAGCATTGTAGCTATGAACTTAGAAGGTTTTTTCGTAAGGCGTTTAAGCACAGTAGCCAGAAAGCCACCCTGCCTTTTTTCGATCTCGATAAAGATCTTATTGGAAGAAATAAAAGCTATCTCCATGCCGGAAAAAAATGCCGACAGGATAAGAGTAAGAACAATAATAAGAATGTTGATCTCCATACAGGATTAACGATTCCGGTTTTCAAGATTTTTCCTGAACCGGCGTTTGAAAAAGTACATAAAAACGGCCACTATCACAAAAAATACAAAAAGATAGGCTCGGTTTCTTTCTTCGTTCCAGATACGAATGGTCTCAAAAAGAAAGAATGCTGCTATCACTAAGTAGGCATATTCAAAATACTTATAAAATCTGGTCATTTGGTTTCATCAATTACTTGCACGCCCACATTGGTACGGGAACGAAAATTAGTGAATTTTAAATCGGAATCAAAACCCATCCCCTGGTTACGGGCACCGCTTGGAAACCTTATTGTATTCGGCCTGTCAGTAAACACCCAACCCAGTTTCTGTTGCCAGTACAACTGGCTTGCTTCAAGCCTGGTGCTGTCACTGGTTACCAGTACCACGTCCCCCTGCAGGTCTATAAGATCTGTGGCAGCATATATTATTGCATAATTCGCTGTTAGAGTACTTTTTGCCCTGTTCTCATCAAAAAATTCTACTTCAATACCTTCGGGAAATTCGCGGTATGGAAAATCCAGATTGGTAAAGTCCAGCATTTTTTCACTTTTAAGCGTAGCCACAACCCGGCAGCTATCCGTATAAGTTAGTTTAAGGCTCTTTCCTATGGCCTGCGGATTTTCGCCCGGCATTTCCAGGGCCCTAACCCTGTTAAGATTGCCCTCACATGAAAAAAGCATTGTCACAGCGCTAACTGTGACAATGCCTGAAATTATTTTTTGATATGTGATCATTGTAGTATTACAATGCAGGTACTTTTACGCTCTCACCTATCCAGCATCCAACGCTGATAGTTTTCCCCTGCATACCTTCCTGGAAGATATCAGATTTTTGAGGAGCTCTACCTCTGTAAGCAGCTACTGACTCATTTGCCACACCGCTTATAGAAGGATCAACGCTACCAGCTTTTGCAGCATAGTTTGCAGCCAACCAGTACACAGCTCTCTTTTCAAAAGTGGTTTGTCCACAGTTGTTGGCGCTCTGGGCTATCATATTTGCAATGTGCAGGTAAGCTCTACCATTAGATGGTTTTGCATCAAGAGACCTTCTGTAGAAAGTTCTTGCCTGACCAAAGTTTCCGCCTTTTCTGTAGTTATCAGCAATCTTCATATAAGCTCTTGACTTATCATTAGGATTGGTTTCCAATTGAGCCGATTCGTTGTAATATTTCATAGCTTCAGAAGATTTCCCTGCAGCTTCAGCAAGCTGACCTAAATAAAGGGCAGATTTTGCAGAAGGCTCAGCTTTGTGTAAAGCTTCAGAAACTTTGATGAAGATTGGGTCATCTGTACAATCTTTTGCAGATAATCTTTCAGAAGCGATCTTCAACCAATTGATATCACCTTTGTTTTCCTCGAAATCCTTGTTATATAAAGGAACCAGATTCTCACAATCTGCTCTTTGACCAAGTTTTCCGTTTACACTACCTTTTACCTGGCTGTAAGCGTTCAGGTTGATCTCAGAGTTTTCAACCAATTTCTTTTCCTGTGCAGTAAGTGCAGTTCCTGCTTCCTGCTTTTCCAATAATGGAGCAAGCATTTGGGCAAGTTTGTTCTCCTCGTCCTCTATCTTAGTGATTACATCATCATAAAGACCAAAAACATCATTAAGAGATTTTTTACCTTCATCCTGTAGATCTACAAGTAAAGAGAAATAGGCATAGATACGTTTTGGGCTGGTAAAGCTCTCAGGACTTGCCTGGAAAGCCTCATCAAAAGCTTTGAATTGCTCCTCTTTAGTTCCAATTCCATTCTCATACTTCAACCAGGCAACTTCTCCCTGGATATCTGCAGCATTGGTCTTATTTGGAAAATGCTTCAGCCTGTCATTCATAAGCTGAATATTCTCTTCAATAAGTTTATTCTTTTCTGCACCCTGTGCATTTTCAAGTTTATGTTTTAGGATACGGTCAAGGTATTGAAAGGTAGCCAGACTATAAGTAGGGCATTTCTCTTTCACTTCCATAAGTGGCTGGTAAGCCTGGTCGTATCTATTAGCTTTTGCATCGTCATAGGCCAGCGCCGCTTTTGTTGCACACTCAGCATCCTGGGCTTGCATCACGCCTGAACCAAACAACATTGCGGTAAGGATAAATAATTTAGTTTTCATGTTTAGTTGTTTATTGTGGTTAATCAAATCTACTTTGCACGAACCATTTTTCATTTAAGGACAAACTTAAAGATAATTTAAAAAAGTTTTCCTTAATTAAACCTGAATTTGTTGTACCGCGCTGACCATACTCAAATCCAATGTTCGCATTAGAAAAATTCGTTCCTGCTGGTAATCCTATTCCAAAAGATATGCCAAACTCATTTATCCCTTCATTATTAAGGTATAGCCCTGTTTCTTCATATCTTAATCCCGCACGGTAAACCACACGTTTTAAGTAACTTGTCAAAGAATTATACTGCGGAACATAATATCCGCCAATTCTGTATTGAGCGGCAGCCTCATAACGGTGGTCAAGATTTGACAACCCGGAATTGAGGTTATAATCAGCAGCTTGGATATTCACATATTCCGCACCCAGGAACCATTTATTTTGAGCTCCAAGCCCTGCGCCAAGACTTAATTGTGCCGGCAGGCTCATTTTAGATTCAGGAAGATTTGTGTTGGTAACCTGGTAACCAAAAGGAATGTTATCTACTCCATCAGGATTAAAGATAACAGGCACTGTACTGCGCATACCTTCTGTAGTGATATCCATCTCTGGAGAATATACAGCAGCGGTGTGAAATCTTAGCTTTTCATTTAATTTCCCCTGGTAATCTATTCCGAAGTTCAGGTTAAATCCGCTAAAATCTGTACGGTTGATCTGCCGGGTACCAAATTGCACCTGGTCCTGAAAAACAGTGAAGTTGTTCTGGATATTTCCGAAGTTATAATTAAGGTCAACCCCCAAACTTAGATTATCAGAAAATGCATATGCAGTGGTAAGATATACCTTGTTCATTCCTCCACGGCCGGTAAACCGGTTGGAAGTTTCATTATTTACATCTAAAATACGGTAGCCTACAGAAGTATAAGGAATAAGACCTAAGCCAAAATTAAGTTTCCCCGTGGGAATTCCAATGGCCAGGTAATCAAAAGAAGTAGTGCTACTGCTTTCATTATCACTCCCGGAGTTAAGCTGGCTTCGCTGGTGGCTTCCACCAACCGCAAATGTGGTAAGTTTTAATTTCCCGTAGGATGCAGGGTTTCTAAGGTTAACGTGGATACTATCAGAGAAAACCATGAGTCCTCCCATTGATTGATTTTCCACTGTACCTTTAAACTTGGTAAGACCTATACCGTAATAAGAATATGGAGAAGAAGTTCCTTCTTGCGCAGCCGTAAGCACGGTAAATAATAAGGCCACGATTATACTAAATCGTTTGATCATTGAGATTTATTAAATTCTAATATGTAGTTCAATCCTTCCAGGAGGAAATTTGAGTTGGCAAAGATGCTATTTTTTAATCGTTTACACAAAATTTGTGCATCCCCGCCGGTCAAAATTACTGTTAAATCTTTATTCTGAGCCCGATATGCATTGATCATTTGATCAATTTCTCCGGTTATGCCCAGTATAACCCCTGCGTGCATGCTGTTTTTTGTGGAGTTGCCAATGAGCGTCACTTCTTCCTCCGGTTCTAATAACGGCAATCTGTCAGTAAACGTATGCATCGCCTGGTACCGCATTTGCAAACCGGGGGAGATAGCCCCGCCCATATACTCATTATTGGCATTTATAAAATCATAGGTGATACAGGTGCCCGCATCAATTACCAATACATTTTGATGGGGATATGAAAGGCTGGCCGCAGAGGCCAGGGCGATCCTATCCTGGCCCAGAGTTAATGGGGTTGTATATTTATTGATGAATACCTGCGGAAGCTGTTGATCCAACAGGTACAATTTGCAGCGCTCTTCTATCTTTTGAATAGCCCTGGAAGCGGTTTTTGCGACCGAAGAAACGATGGAATATTGGATTTGGGGATAGGCATTAAAAATTTCTTCGAGATTTTTTAAAAGATCCTGCCTAAGGCCCATTTTCTTTTTAAGAAGCTTACCCTCCTGAAATACAGCCATTTTAATGAGAGTATTTCCAATGTCTACAACCAGATTCATAGATTAATTTTAAAAAAGCCAAGGTATAAAAGTAATTTTTCAATTTTTCCTTTGTGGGTTAATAAAAATGAAATTATATTTGCACCCGCTTGCAAGGCTTACAAGCTTTAAAAGCAACTGGTGCCTTAGCTCAGTTGGTAGAGCAAAGGACTGAAAATCCTTGT
>CAXAZV010000057.1:0-14394 GCA_963973375.1 uncultured Antarcticibacterium sp. | reverse complement strand
CCCAATTTTTACCATCTTCTGAAACTTCGAGTGTGAACCTGTGACGCAAACCTTCAGTTCGCGTGTAAATACCCGACTCTTCATCATGAAAATTCAATTGAAAAGCATAAATATTTCCGGGGGAAAGCATTTCGATCTTTACCCATTGGCTCTCATCATTAGCCTGAGCCACCCAAAAAGACTTGGGACTTTCATCTGTCAACATTTTTGAAATAATTTCCTCTTCATTATTTTTTTCAAGGGGCATCTCTGTGATATCGAAATCCCCATCTGTAGAAGTACTTTTTCTCACCTGTCTTTTAGAAGAAGATACCGTGGCTTTTCCTTTGTAAGAAAGCAGCATCCAGCCATTATGGAGACCGGCTTTAGTAGGATGTTGCGGGCCAAATAAAGGATAATCGCCATAATTTGTATTGGTATACATTAGGCCTTCTTCATCAAAATAGGTAGGAAACATGGATAAGCGACGCTCCCAATGAGAATTGGAGGCCAGGGCCATAGTGGCAAAGTGCCAGTATTGCCCATTGGTTTGCTTCACGGTTATACCGTGGCCTGCACCATTGGCAAAACCACCCGGCTTGAAACTCATGGGGTTATTTTTCATATAAGTAAAAGGTCCCAGCGGAGTTTCCCCTACATATGCCGCATCGGCATACACATTAAATTGAGTGCCCGGCGCCGCATACTGTAAATAATATTTTCCATTATGTTTTGTCATAGAGGCACCTTCCATATATCCTTCCTTTAAGGTGGGATGAAAATTGTTTTCACCAAAACGTTCCCACCCATGTTCTTCTTCAACCAGATTAAAAAGTTCTTTATTAACCCCGGTTTCTATAAAGCGGTCGTCCTTATTGAGCATTTTGACACGAAGCGGATGCACATTGGACGAGCCCCAATACAAATAGGTTTTCCCATCATCATCAATAAATAATTCCGAATCCTGAATATTGTTGGTAATGGATGCAGTGGGTGTCCAATTCCCACTTTTAGGATCATCTGTGTAAAGAATACTTCCATAACCTGCTGGATCACCTGCAAAATACACGAGTGAATCTTTATAATTGAAAGCCGTTGGAGCATTGGATCCTTCGAAAAACCATTGTTTAGGTTTAATAAATTCCCAGTTGATAAGATCTTTGGAATGCCAGTAACCAAATGAACGGGTAACAAACATGTAGTATTCCCCCCGGTACTCAATAACGGCAGGATCTGCTCCGGAACGGTAAGAAATGTTCTTACTGGAATTATAGACCATATAGGTATAATCAATATCCAGAGGATTTATATAAGTTGAAGGAACCACTTCCTGTGCAGATATTATTGCACTGCATAGTAGATTCGTTATTATGAAGAAAATTTTAAAACATTTCATCCAGTTAAGTCTTAAACAAATTAATAAATGCCAGATTCTATTACCGTTCCTTATTCCGTTCGTTCATGTGAAAATAACCACGGCAATAAATGGGGTTCGGCAAATGCAGAATCCCAGCTGTTATGATTGTCATTTGGATATAGGGATAATTTGGCATTGCCTCCCTGGGAATTTATTTCCCGGGCCATTATTTTGGAATATTCGGGCAAAACCACGTCATCTTTTTCCCCGTGGAAGATCCAGATATTAAATCCAGGCCTGTAATTCTTTACAATTCCGGGATCTGCGCCTCCACAAATTGCAAAAGCTGCGGCAAACATATTGGGTTGACGCGATAGGAGTTCAAAAGTACCCATCCCTCCCATGGAGAGTCCGCCCAGGTAGATCCTGTTTTGGTCTATATAATTCTTTTGTACAACAGAATTTAGAAGAGCCTGTACCAAATGTAGGGATTTGGTTGGCTCCTCTTCATTCTTAAAATTAAACTGAAAAGGGATAGTGTCCCTGTCAACTTCCACTTTTGCCCAATAATCATCTTTTGGTGCCTGTGGAAATATCACTATTGCAGGAAACTCCTCTGCTTTATCCAAAAATAGTTTACTCCCGTGAGTTAATTGGGATTCATTATTATTCCCTCTTTCTCCGGCACCGTGAAGGAACAGTACCAGCGGATATTTTTTATCTTCTGAAAAGCTCTTAGGAAAAAGTATTCTGTAATTCAAAGTATCCTGAGACAGGATAAATTGTTCTTTCTTGTATTTTTCAAGATCCTGAGCCAGTGCTGAGGCTGATAATACAAAAAGAAATAAAAGAAAAATAGAAGCTACTCTTTTCATAACATATATTTTATTGAAAACCTCACAGGTTTGGAAAACCTGTGAGGTCTAAATAGTTTTTAATTATTTCTTATTTTGGTATACTCTTCAGAAGAAAAACCAAGTTTTTCCAACCCTTCCTGCACTTCAGGAGCACCCATAAAAAGATCCCAAATAAGTCCGGAACGATGATTTTCTATCATAACTACAATAGGTCCTTGATCAATAGCAAGATATTTTTCAGCAACCCAGGGGGTTCCTTCAAGACTATACGCATCGTAAAATCCTGCTGGTCCCCATAGAAGCTCATGTTGGTCTTCAAAGAAATAACGCATTGCCCTCATTGATTCGTCAGGTGTATATGGTAACGAGGCCAATGCCGCGGTTGGTGTTACAACACCCCGGTCATCATCTGGAGAATGGGCCGCATATCCTGTGCCTCCGTCTTTATTTTTAGTATAACTGGCAGTGAGCCCCCAGGATTTTTCATTGTAAGTTTCAAAGCCTTTAGGATTCTCTACACAATAATTATAGTTAACCTTGCTGTGATTTACATTCAAGTCCCAGTAATTGGCATATTGATCACTAAGTCCTTTTGGGTTCAATCCCAAATAAGAGTAATGAGCCCAGAATAAAGGGCCTCCCTTGTCTCCACTTGTATTATGTTTTAAAATTAAAGGCAGGTCATAGGCCTCAACATTGGTAGTTATTTTTCCATCCCGGGCCCAGCCTTTATGATAAGCATCGGGGTGAATTGAATGGTCTGGAGAGGAAGCTGCCATTACATAGGTTATAAGGCATTCATTATAGCCTTCTATCATAAAGTCCATTTCCCATTGATAATTTGGGGACCAGTGCCAGTAGATCCCATCTTTGTTATTTGTATACCAATTCCATTCTATAGACTTCCAAAGTTCATCATATTTTTGAGCCACGGCTCTTTCAGCATCAGATCCATTTTTTAAATACTCTCTCACAACGATGAAGCCCTGGGCCATAAAAGAAGTTTCAACAATATCCCCACCATTATCTTTTGCACTAAAAGCCTGGGTTTCCCCTGTTTCCCCATTTATCCAGTGAGGCCAAACTCCATGAAATCTTTCAGCCGTATTAAGGAAATCGGCAATCTTGTCCAAACGGGCTACTGCCGAATCGCGGGGAATAAATTCCCTCTCCATTCCTGCAACTATAGCCATTAACCCGAAGCCTGACCCCCCGGTGGTCACTATGTGCTCGTCATTTTTTGGATATACTCCATCTGGGTGATATCGCTCCCGGGCCATTCCTGAATTTGGCTCGGCATAATCCCAGAAGTATTTTAGGGTTTGTTTCTGCACAACATCCATAAGGGCTTCGTCAGATAATTCAGGGATTTCTAATAAGTCCTCGTTCTGCGCTACTTCCCTGGCTGTATTATCTTTGCAGCTAATTCCTGTAATAATTAACAACAGTAATAAAACTATTCTCAAATTGATCATATAAAAATTTTTGTATGCTATATTTCTAATAATTAAAATCGAGGCGGGAAAGACCCACTTGAATTTCTTCATTTGCCATGAATAGATCCCAAACCAATCCCGATCTGTAATTTTCTATCATTGATATAATGGGACCCTGATCAATTGCCAGATACCCATTGGCAACCCAGTTATGTTCTTCTGAAAATGCATCATAGAATCCAAAGGGACCCCATAATTTTTCGCCTTGCTGCTCATAAAAATACCTCAGGGCTTTCATAGACTCAACCGGACTATATGGGAAAGATGAAAGTGCAGCAGTGGGAGTGATCACCCCTTTATCATTGGTAGGACTATGTGCTTCATAACCCTGGTAGCTATCACTTGCAGTGAGACCCCATGAATTTTCATTGTATCCCGCAAAATTATTAGGATTGGCAATTGAATAATAATAATGCACCAGGCTGTGGGTTTTATTCTGTTGCCAGTACATGGCGTACTTGTCGCTTAAGTTTCTTGGATCAAGACCTATAAATGAATAATGAGCAAAAAACAACGGACCTCCAAAATTTGGCCCCAGAGGAATAGTTCTACCATAATGGTTTCTATTGGTTACAATATTACCATTCATGGCCCATCCCTGGTGATATACTATAGGGGTAATGGGATGCGTAGGAGATGAAGCAGCCAAAACATATACTATAAGAGATTCATTCCAACCCTGTATCTTCAGGTTCTTTTGAAATCCAAAATTGGGCGACCAGTGCCAGTATAATACATTCTCTCCCCTGGTGTATCAATCCCATTCCACAGCCTCCCATAAACTGGTGATCCGGTTTACGATAGCGGTTTCCTGAGAAAAGTATTCACGGTTAATAAGAAGGCCCTGCATTAAGAAAGCAGTTTCCACAAGGTCACCCCCATCATCCATGTTTCCAAATGGCCTTGTTTTGGCAGTATTATCGAGATACCAATGTGAGAAAGCGCCATGATAAGTTGGAACCGTTTCCAGGAAATTGAGGATCTTTTCCAGGCGTTCAACCGCCTGCGCTTTGGTTATCCAACCACGTTCTACTGCCACCGGGAATGCTGCAAGTCCAAAACCGGAGCCTCCCATAGTAACAATATTTCTACTTTCTCCACCATATGCATCTGCCTGAGATCTTTCACGGGCAAGGCCAGAGTTAGTTCCAGCAAAATCCCAGAAGTATTTAAAAGTTTGTTCCTGGACTAATTCCAAAAGCTCCTCATCACTTAATTTCTCTGTGATCTCATTAGGGTTTCCTGTTTCATCTTCATTTGAACAAGCAAAACAGAAAATCAGGATTCCAATAAAACAATAATACTTTATCTCTTTTACCTGCTTCATTTATCTTATTTTATTGGTTGTAAAGTACTGCCCGATCATCTTGTAAGATTCGGAGAAATATTTAACCAAATATTGGAATATTCAACCTCCGTTCTATACAGGAGGGATTATTGACATGATTATACTTTGTGGATTATAATCTTATTCGCAGTGATATAAAAATTAAAGTTCCCCGGGATCCAATGAAAATCCCGGAGAACAATAAAAATTAATTGGACATCGCGGCTGCCTTAATTTCTTCAGGGGTCAACACTTTATTGTAAAAGCGCAGCTCATCCATAAAACTTTGGTCTGCCAGGTGACCCCATTCTGTGAACCTTGGAGCCCCGGACATTATGGAAACCAGATCGGTTCCAGTCCAGTCAACACCTGTAATGGTATTTTCTCCTACAGCCACACCGTTTATATATACGATGGCTTTTGTTGATGAAATTGTGAAGGCCATATGTACCCATCCCGCATCATTTGCAACATCGGCCGCAGCTCCTCCATCTACCCAGGTATCAGCAGTGCCGTTACCTACATTCAGTTTGAAACGCTGAGATCCGGCTGCTCCGTTTTCACGGAAGAATCTAAATCCGAATTTTCTATTGTTTTGAGTGGCCGGAAAGCCTGCATTGGCAGTATCCTCTGGACCTACAACAATAATTCCCGCTCTGTCCGGAGTGGCATTTACATTATACCAGAAAGATGCACTAAACTCCTCTCCCAATAAACCTTCAGAGGGCATGGTTAGATAAGAATTAGCTGCTCCTTTATAGGCATCTGTTCCTTCTACACTTTCCCCTGCAAAACCGGGAGTTCCCACAACGGTAACCTCGCGGTTTGAAACCCTTTCCTTATAATCACCATCAAATGCCATATATAGAGTTTCCGAAGAAGCATTGATTAAATTTTGGACATCTGAAGCTGATAAAGCGGTATTAAATAGTCTCAGGTCATCATATAGGCTGTTAATGTCAGATTTATGATCCCAGTAACTAAAAGTTTCACCACCGGCTCCTACTGTAATTTCTTCTACACCTGTCCAGTCTATAGCACCTGATATACCATTGGTTCGTAAAGCTGTTCCATTTACATAAATTACTGTTTCTGAAGCGCTAATTGTAAAGGCAATATGAACCCAATCTCCGGTTACGGCTACAGATCCTCCATCATTCCAGCTTTCGCCATTCCCCGTACCTACATTTAATTTGATGGTTTGTGCTGTGGCAGAACCCTCCCTGAAAAGACGGAAACCTTGCTTGCGTTCCTGGTTGGCCCCGGCAACTAATATCCCTGCACGGCTGGCATCACCACTCAATTTATACCAGAAGGCTGCACTAAATTCATTTCCAAGTTCAGAATCGTCCAAAGGTACGTTAATATAGGAATCAATAACACCTTGGTAAGCTCCAGTTCCCAGAAGGGAAGCATCAGAAATAGCAGGATTACCAACTTCTTCAGCGGTTTCGAAATTAACCATTTCCACAAAATCCCCTTCAAACGGCATATAGAAAAATTCGCCAGAAAATCTTGGAATATAAGGTGGTGCTTCTTCTATCACGAATGTGGTAGACAAGGTAGTTACATTATCATCAGAATCTGTAGCAGTTATTGTTACGGTATGCGTTCCAATAGGAGCTTCAAATTCTAAATCATCTACCAATACATTTTTGCTATTGGTAAACTCATCCATAACTGCCACAACATTACCGTTCACGTCCACTGTAATGTTAATAATTTCAATATCATCTTCTACTTGAAATTTGAACATTACCGGTGTTGTGGGATCTGTTGTTCGAATTACAGTAGACCCACCAGCGTTTGGTGCATTCAGTGTTATTATTGGAGGATCTAAAGGATAATCTCCAAATTCGGGTAAATCGAAAGTCTGGCAACTAGTGGCAAGAATCGCTACTATTATTCCAAAGCATTGAATTATTTTATTCTTCATGATAGTAAGATATAAGTATTAATAATTAGGGTTTTGGACAATTACTCCTCCAGATTGATCAATTGCATCCTGAGGGATTGGATATAATGCATGCCTTGGCTGATATCCTAAACTTCCTAACACTGCTGTGGCATCTCCCCAACGTACTAAATCGTAAAACCGGTATTCTTCCATAGCAAATTCAACTCTTCTCTCCTGCTTAATTGCATTTCTAATATCGAATTGACTGGAAACACTAAGGGCAGGAAGACCGGCTCTGGAACGAATTTGATTAACTAAGCTAACCGCTTCTGCAGTCATACCAAGCTCATTTGCAGCTTCAGCAGCCATTAAAATTACATCGGCATATCGTATAATTTTTATATTTTCCCACTCGTTGGCATTTCTTCCGAATTGGGCTCTTGCACTAGCTTTGGTGTATGCTTTTTTATTCCAGTAGGGTTGATCAAGTGGTGGTGCAGTAGGTAAAGTCCCACTTCCAAACCCACCATCGTCCTTACCAGATTCCAATATGGTATTGGCTTTTCTAAGGTCTCCAGTTTCAAAAACATTTACTAAATTTTGTGTTGGCACATTAAAACCCCAACCCAAATTCCATACCCCGGTGCCACGCACACCCTGTGATATAAAGTAGTTATTGTTATAGCTTTGATTATCTGTAACCAATTGTTGAATTTCAAAAACAGATTCAACACCATTATCGCCTCCAACTTCAAATAGGTTCACCAGATCTGGATCCAAACTATATATTCCAGATGCGATAACTTCTGTACTCTTGGCATACGCATTTGTCCAATCCTCCTGGTAGAGGTATAGTTTTGCCCATAATGAATTAGCAAATCCCAATGTTGCTCTTCCCGGAAAGGATGGCCAGGTTGCAGGTAGATATTGAACAGCATATTCTAAATCTTCAATTATAAAGGCATCAACCTGGGCCACAGAAGATTTTGGAGCAAAAGCATCTTCCGGATTATCTATAGTTGCCGTAATAATGGGAACTTCTCCATAATCCCGTCTTAACTCAAAATACATCAATGCTCTGATTGCTTTTGCTTCAGATTCATTGACTATATCGGCCTCAGTTGGATTTTCAGATTCCTGAATAGAATTTATAACCTCATTACAGGCAAAAATAACCTTGTAATGGTCATTCCACCAAGATGTACTTAACCCATTGGTAGATACGTATTCAAAATCATTAAACGCCGACCCATTTGCTGCAGAGTCACCTTCATTACTTCCTTTTGCAGCATCATCAGATCGAATACTTCCAAACCAATACCTGTTCCAGCTTCCTACAGTGGTGGTTCTTAATAATGAATAAATACCAAACACCGCTGTTTCTTGCCCGCCAACCCCTAATTCGTCGGTGTTAGCTACTTCTCCAAGCGGGAGTCTATCCAAAAAATCATCCTGACATGATACCAAAGTGAATATTCCTATTAGGGATAAAACCGCTATTTTTTTATAGTTCATCATATTAATGTTTTTTTAAAATGTTACACTAAAACCAAGAGTTGATATTACAGGTACAGGGTACCCTCCTGTATCAACCCCAAATTCAACGGGAGAACCGCCGGCTTCAGGGGTAAATCCAGAGTTGTTTCTCCATGTATATAAGTTCTGAACATTGACGAACAATTTCATTTGTTGAATGGAAACTCCCTGAAAACTTAGTGGATTAAAATTATAGGCAAACTGAATATTACGAATTCTCAAATAACTACCGTCTTCAATCATATATGTAGAAGGTAATTTGTTATAATCTGAAGCTTCAAAAATTCTTGGTTCCCAATTAGAAGATCCGGATTGAGTCCATCTATCTTCTCTGGCAGCCCGATAATTGAATTGGGCAAAAGTACTTCCATTACCCCAGTTGCGATAAATCTCATTTCCATAAACCCCCTGGAAATCTACACCCAATGAAATATTCTTATAGTCAAAGTTGGTATAGAATCCATAGGTAAAATCTGGAGTTGGGTTTCCAATAACAGTTCTGTCTGCCGGAGTGATCATTCCATCTCCATTAACATCTTTATATCTAAAATCTCCGGGGCCATAACTTGCCAATGTGCTAGGCGCTGATTCGGCTACATGAGCATTAGATTGGTAAAGCCCCTCTACAATGTATCCATAAAAATGCCCAATAGGTTGACCTGTGATGGTTCTTGAAACCCCTGAAAAAATGGCAGCATCTTCCCGTGTAGATAAAACTTCATTATTAATAGTGGTTAAGTTTCCGCCGATAGAATAATTAAAATCATTTCCAATCAAATCACCCCAGGATGCTTCAAACTCAAATCCTTTATTTCTTATTTCTCCAGAATTGTCAAAAAACCTTTCTACCCCGGTATCAACGAACACCAAAAGATCATCAGTTTGTCTATTATAATAATTGGCATTGAACATAAGTCTTCGATCGAGCCAGGAAGATTCAAATCCAACTTCCCATAATTTAACAGTCTCCCATTTCAAATCAGGATTTTCTTCAAATGATTGGACATAACCCGGAAGTACGTTTTCACCAAACACAGCTGTTGCACCCTCATCAACACCAGGATAATATGGATAATTTACAGGAGCAAATTGATTACCCAATTCACCAATGGATCCTTTCAACTTTAAGAAACTTAAGGTTTCATTTTCAATGAGGAAATCTTCATCTGTCAATACCCATCCAGCTCCCAAAGACCAGAAATTTTGTGCTCTGTTTTCCGGAGCCAACTGCGATGTTGCATCTCTACGATAAGATGCATTTAGCAAGTACTTCCCATCATAATTATAAATCACCCGTCCAAGGAAAGATGAGGTTGCCCTTTCATATTGAGCAGAAGAGGAATTTCTTGTGGAGGGGTCTCCATAAGGGTATACCCCTACATACCAATATCTTGGATCATCGGGAATGAGACC
The DNA here is from genome assembly GCA_963973375.1 of uncultured Antarcticibacterium sp. GTDB lineage: Bacteria > Bacteroidota > Bacteroidia > Flavobacteriales > Flavobacteriaceae > Gillisia. The sequence continues at coordinate 4,532 of CAXAZV010000057.1, read as the reverse complement.
TACACTTTCCTGATGCTCTACGCTGCCAGAAAGGTTTTCATAGGATACTTGGGTAGTGGTAAACCCAGCCAAAGCATTAAGGCTGTGAAATCCTAATTCTTTTTTATAAGATAACAAATACTCTTGTTGAAAATTGAAAACATTCTCTGTGAACTGGTTAACCCGGGTAACTTGATTCCCATTAAAGTTTGCTATTTCATCACTTTCAGCCACATAGATGGGCACAATAGGAGTAAAGGATCTCGACCTCGTATTCCCATAATCTCCATATATACTCGCTTTAAAAGTGAAGTCTTTCAAAAAGTCTATTTCGGCAAACATATTACCTACAAAACGATATCTTTCTGCAATCCTTTTATTCTTTGTTACTTCAGCCACCAGTAATGGATTTCCTACCTGTGCTCCACCTATTGCAATGGGCAATTGATTATATAAACCATTATACTCCGGCCTGCTGTCCTGATGTATGGGAGAAACAATTGGTGTTGCGTTTAGTGCAGATCCAAAACTTCCTTCATTGGGAAGTCTGTCTCTATAACCATTAACCGTAACTCCCAATTTGATATTTTCATGGAGTTGTAATTCATCATTAATATTAACGGTTAACCTTTGCAATTCTTCATTCTTAATAAGCCCTTCCTCATCACGATATCCTAATCCAAAAGAGATCTTATTTTTATCTGTGGAACTTTGGATACTCAAATTGGTTGTTTGAATAATCGCTGCGTTATTGGAAATTACATCTACCCAATCTGTATCCCCTGTGTATAAATCATAATAACTATAAGCAGGCAAACCTTCATTAGATAACCTTTCGTTATATAGTTCAGTAAACAAAGCGGCATCTGCAAGTTCTGGTGCACCAACAATGGTCTTTACCCCTACTGCAGAATTAAAATTAACAGTAAGCCTGTCTCTTTTCGCCTGTTTGGTAGTAACTATAATTACCCCATTTGCCCCTCTTACGCCAAAAATAGCAAGAGAGGATGCATCCTTCAATACCTCTATTGATTCAATATCATTAGGATTGACAAAACTAATATCATCGGCAAAAATTCCATCTACTACATATAATGGACTGGTATTATACCTACTGCTGGTCCCTCTTATTCTTATATCCGGCTCCTGTCCAAGCCTCCCGGAGTTTACAACAGAAAGACCGGAAACCCTACCCTGCAAAGAAGCAACTGGGTTTGATGCAGGTTTATCTGCAACCACATCTCCTGAAACTGTCACAATTGAACCGGTTAAATCTCTCTTTTGAGCCGTTCCATATCCAATTACAACAACCTCATCCAATACACCTGTATCTTCCTGTAAATTCAGATTATATGTATTTTCCCCGGTAATCGTAAATTCCTGTGGAACAAACCCCAAAAATGTAACTCTAAAAACATCTCCTTCAGAAACATTATTTAGAGTAAATTCCCCATCAAAATTGGTAACATCGAAGATATCCTTACCAATTACTTTAACCTCTGCCCCTGGAAGGGGAACTTGATTTGCATCGCTTATCGTTCCGGTTACGGTTTTCGTTTGCTGTGCCATTACCGGAATGCAAATCAGAAATGACAAAAGAAATAATAATTTTATTTTCATACGGTTGGGTTTTTTAACTGAATTTGAAAGAAAGATACAGCCGTTTCACATTTTAACGCAAACGTTATAGTGCAATACTCTTACTACACCATAAAATTACAATCTAAATAGTTGATTAACAACTTTTTAAATATGCCTTGAAGTAGGGAAAGTCTAAAAAAAATAATCTTTGTAGTAGTAATGTAGTACTCTAAATTATGTTAAAATCACATAAATCCACTTAAAAATTCTTGATGAAAAAATTGGTAAGGTTTTCTTTTCCGTCCAGTTTCATCTTCTTTCTTAATCTGTACCTATGCACTTCAACACCCCTTACGGTGATCCCCATTAGAGGAGCAATCTCCTTAGAGGACATATTCATTTTGAGATAGGAACATAATTTTAGATCCTTATTGCTAAGTTTTGGATAGGCACTTAGAAGGTCCTTAAAAAAATCTTCATGCAACTCATTAAAATTGGTCTCAAACAAGTTCCATTCGTCTTTGTTTTTGATCTCCCGGTTTATTTTATTCATTATGTGTTTTAACCTGAACTGATTGGAGAACTTATCTTTATCCTTGCTCAACTCTCCCTGAATCTCCATTAGCACCTCATTTTTCCTTGCACCTATAAGGGTAGTATTGGCTAATTCTTTCCTCTTGCTGTTAATTTCACCCATAAGTCGTTCCTTCTCTATTTTATAAAGTCGTTCCTCATGTTCCTTTTGAAATTTCTGCTCGAGGGATTTACGGTGTTTTTTAAGTTTCAGCCTGTTAAACCAATAAACAACTCCAATGAGGAAAAAGAACACCAGGAGATAGAAAAATTTCAGCAAATTTGAAAGATACCAGGGTGGCGATACGATAAATTCAATAACGCTTATTTTAGAGGACACCCCTTGCGGACTTAAAGCATACACCTTTAATTTATAATCTCCATAAGCGAGGTTTTGAAATTTTATCTCACCACCCTCAACTTTTCCTTTAAAACCATTTCTACCCAGGAGTTCGTAAAACAGCCCTGTAGCATCAGAATCTGGCAATGCCACTCCCACAACCACCTCACGGGCAGTATTATATGGAATTGTAGGAATTGAATTCAGGTCATAGCTCGTTCCCGAACCTGCAATGCTGTATATGATAGGTTCACTGAGGTACTCCTGATTTTTTGCCCTTACCAGTTCATTAAGGTTTATTCTTGCAAACCCATCATTTAATGTAAGGTAGTAAATGGAATCATTGAATGGTATTACTTTTTCATTCCTTTTTACCAATCTGCCGTTCAATTCTTTGAAGGATACCTGCAATTTCAAATCCTTAAAATCTGTATACACAAGTGCATTGGTGTTGGTATTTGTAAACCAATAGCCATTGGTATCTTCAAACAATAATCTGTGATTTTGAAAATCTTTAAGTTCCTCGAAGATCTCAAGAGAATCTATAAAAGAATTATATTTAAACCATATGTCATCTTTTAAAACAGCAATCTGGTTATTGACCTTAAAAACATCGGCCTTGTAATTCCCTTTTCCATTTAGATCACCTATCTTTTTGATGAATTTGTTTTCTTTCAGGTCATTATCCAAACCTATTCGATACACACCTTCATAAGGATGCGCAGCCCATAACACCCCCGGATTCTCATATATCAATTTCTTCACGGGAAAATTCACTTCATTAAGCTCTTTTAAATCTCCAGTTCCCGGATTATAAATGCTTATTCCCGTATAGTTGCCTATTAACAATGCATCACCATTTTCAGGGGCTTTAATTATATCAAAACTTCCGGTCCTGCTCTCTACAGGTATGAATTTTTGATTTACAATCCTGTAAGTTCCCGTATTATGATTGCTGTAAAGTTCGCCATCAAACACCTCAAGATTCCAGCTATGCCCTTCGGCACCTTCAATAAGTGAAAGCCCGTAATTGTCCAATTGATAAACCCCAGTATTACTTGCCAGATATATTTTAGAATTATGAAAAGCCAAATCATAAACCGCCCCCAGTTCGCCCGTATCATCAGTATAAAAATTTAGCGGTGATGAAAGATTTATGGCGTCTATTCCATTATCAAGGCCTATCCATAACTTACCATTCTTTACAGCCATTCCAAGCACCGTATTATTCTGCAAGCCACTATTGCGATTGTATATCCTGGTGTTGTGGAGATTTTTATTGTAATGTATGATCCCGTTCTTTACAGTAGCAAAAACAAGTTCAAAATCTGAGATCTTAAGAATATGATTAAGTTCAAATCTCTCCAGCAAGTTATTTAGGTTGTTATCCCCATACAAGCTGCAGGTAAATCCGTCATATTTATAAAGAGCATTCCTGGTCCCGATTAAAAGGTTTTTTCCGTCATTTTCCAACTCTATTATAGTTTTGTGCTTCAGGATTTCCTGTTTGGGAAGAGGGGAAAGTTCCCCGTTTTCTTCCAGAGAAAATATTCCTTGTTTCCCAATTGCCAGAAGCAATTTTCCATCAAACACCTCCATAGAATTTATAACGAGATTCTTTACAGGGATAATTTTTTGCTGGTCATATTTATACAAGGCACCAAAAGATCTAAAATAAATAGAACCCTGAAAGGAAAGAATATCCCAGATCTCCTCATTTTGCATTTCATAGTCTTTTAATAAAGACATTAAGGAAGTATACATCATTTCCCCTTTCCGGTTTCGCGCCCAGTAACCAAATTCCTGATAAGACCCTACATACACCCTACCCTCATGTGCATAAACTGATCTCACGATCGCACCAGATGGCAAGGGATGTAATTCCCACTTTTGCCCGTCAAAACTCAGTAATCCTTCATTGTTGGCGGTATAAATTATTCCTCTGGAATCTATGACTATATCCCAGTTTTGACTTGCAGCACCATATCTTACTGAAGTGAAATTTTGTATAGGTGGGGTGAACTCCTGTGAAAAGGCCTTTTCACCATGTAAAAACAAC
>CAXAZV010000056.1:0-14599 GCA_963973375.1 uncultured Antarcticibacterium sp. | reverse complement strand
AAGGCCGGTTTCCGGCCTTAATTGTTGATTTAAATCTTTAAATTTTCTAAAAGCGGTCTACCACGACCTTATAAGTTGGATCTTCCAGTATGTTAACATCAATGATAGCATCTGCATTGCTAAGTAGTTTACGGCAATCTGTGCTAAGGTGTCTTAAATGTAGCTTTTTGCCTTGCTTGTGGTATCTTTCAGTTAATCTGTTTACGGCTTCGATTCCGCTCATATCTACGATCCGGCTTTCAGAAAAATCTATGATAACCTCTTCAGGATCTCCCAAAACATCAAATTTTTCATTAAAAGCCTGGACAGATCCAAAGAAAAGCGGGCCGTAGATCTCATAATGCTTTACTCCAAGATCATCCATGCTCTTCCTGGCCCGTATCATTTTTGCATTATCCCAGGCAAAGACAAGGGCAGAAATTATTACTCCTACAAGAACAGCCAGTGCAAGATTGTGTAAGAATACGGTAACCAGGGTAACAAGCACCATTACCAAAACGTCGCTTTTAGGCATTCGTCTAAATGTTCTTAAACTGGCCCATTCAAAAGTTCCTATAGCAACCATGATCATTACCCCCGTTAAAGCTGCCATAGGAAGCAATTCAATAATATCTGCACCAAACATTATGAACATAAGCAAGCTTATTGAAGCCACAATTCCTGATAATCTTGCACGTGCACCAGAGGAAACGTTGATAAGACTTTGGCCAATCATGGCGCACCCGCCCATTCCTGAGAAAAATCCTGACAAAATATTAGCAGTTCCCTGGGCAACACATTCTTTATTACTGCGCCCCCGGGTTTCGGTAATTTCATCTACAATATTAAGGGTAAGCAAACTCTCAATTAATCCCACTCCTGCAACTATTGCCGCATATGGGAGAACCACCATAAGTGTTTCCAGATTTATGGGGATCATTGGAATATGAAAAGGAGGAAACCCACCATTAATAGATGCGATATCCCCTACCGTCCTGGTATCGATTCCCAGGAATACCACCAACCCGAAAATAGCAAGTATGGCTGCAAGGGAGGCCGGTACCACTTTAGTGATCTTTGGTAGTCCCCATATTATCAAAATTGTTAAAAGTACGAGTCCTAAAAGGATATAAAGAGAATTTCCTGTCATCCAAACCATTTCTCCGGCTTCATTCACAGATTTAAATTGATCCAGTTGGGACATAAAAATTATTATGGCCAATCCATTTACAAACCCAAAGATCACAGATTGAGGAACCAGGCGTATCAATTTCCCCAATCGTAAAACCCCTGCAATTATTTGAAAAAGTCCCGCAAGAATCACTGCGGCAAAAACATATTCCACCCCGTGAGAGATAGCAAGTGCTACTATAACAACAGCTACCGCGCCTGTGGCTCCAGAGATCATCCCCGGGCGGCCACCCAGAATTGAAGTTACCAGTCCCATTACAAAGGCGGCATATAAGCCCGTTAAAGGGGAAAGACCGGCAATCATGGCAAAAGCAACAGCCTCAGGCACCAAGGCAAGGGCAACGGTCAAACCGGCCAAAACCTCTGTTTTGTAATTTACTTTCTGCTCGAAATCAAATAAATTAAAGATCTTTTTCATGAAATGCGTATTTAAGGAATGTAAAATAAGTTAAGGAACTTTGTGCTTACTTTAAAAAATTATAAATTGTATAGAGTGATGCTGGCGGTGTTTTGCCTGCGGTGGAGTGACGGGGGGAGGAAAATATGTGAAATATCTGCTTCATACAAGCCGGCAAAAGTAAGGTTAATTATTAAAAATCACCTCTTCTTTTACTTTGGACTTTACGAGTTTCCTAAATTCTTATTTGTTCTGTAAAATTTAGGAAGCCCCTTTTAAATAAAATATCTTTGTAAAAATTTTGATTATGGCGCACAAGGCAGGTTTTGTAAATATTATAGGAAATCCAAATGTTGGGAAATCAACTTTGATGAATGCCTTTGTAGGGGAGAAACTTTCAATAATTACTTCTAAAGCCCAGACTACAAGGCACAGGATACTGGGTATTGTAAATGGGGAAGATTTTCAGGTTATTTTAAGCGATACCCCGGGAATTATTAAACCAGCCTATGACCTGCAACAATCTATGATGGATTTTGTGAAATCGGCCTTTGAAGATGCTGATATTCTCATCTATATGGTAGAAATAGGCGAAAGGGAATTAAAGGACGAAGCCTTTTTTAACAAGATCGTGCATTCCAAGATCCCTGTCCTTTTATTGCTTAATAAAATTGATACCTCCAACCAGGAGCAACTGGAAGAGCAAGTGGCCTTGTGGACAGAAAAAGTTCCAAATGCAGAGATTTATCCTATTTCGGCATTACAGGGATTCAATGTAGCCGAAGTTTTTAACCGGGTGGTAGAATTGCTGCCTGAGTCTCCGGCCTTTTACCCTAAGGACACACTTACAGATAAACCTGAGCGATTCTTTGTGAATGAGATAATCAGGGAAAAGATCCTGATGCATTACAAAAAAGAAATCCCTTACAGTGTAGAGATCGATACCGAAGAGTTTTTTGAAGAGGAGCTTATAATCAGAATGCGAAGTGTGATCATGGTAGAGCGGGAAACCCAGAAAGGGATCATTATAGGCCATAAAGGAGCAGCTTTAAAAAGAGTAGGAGTAGAGGCACGGAAAGACCTTGAAAAATTCTTTGGAAAACAGGTGCACCTGGAACTGTATGTAAAGGTTAATAAGAACTGGCGTAATGATGCGAGGCAGTTAAAGAGGTTTGGGTATAATAATTAGGGGATTAGGAATAGGGATTGGTGATTAGTAATTCGGGTTTAGGAGTTAAGGGGTAAGAGTTTAAAATTCAAAGTTCAAAGTTCAAAATTCAAGGTTCGAATTTCAACCATAACCTACAACTCCCAAAAGACTATCCACTCTCCTCTTTCCACTTTCCACTTTTGACTTTTCCAATCTACAACCTACAACCGATAACTGACAACTTCGTTCAGACCGTTCACTCTCCTCTTTCCACTATTTTTAATTTCCCATTTCCAGTAACTCCTCCACATACGCCCGGGAGTTGGAGAGCCGGGGGATCTTATGCTGTCCTCCAAGTTTATCATTCTTCTTTAGCCAATCGTAAAACAATCCATCTCGCGCCTCGTGTACCGTGGGCATGTTTAATGTCATATTATTATATCGCTTGGCCTCATAATCACTGTTAATCTCCTGTAATGCAAGATCAAGTTGCCTGGTAAAAATTTCAAGATCCTTTGGGGCTGTTTTAAATTCAATGATCCATTCATGTGCACCTTTTTCTCTACCTTCCATAAAAACAGGTGCTACCGTATAATCCACAATTTCGCAGTTTGTAACCAGGGATGCTTTTTTAAGCGCACTTTCAGCATTTTCGATAATTAGCTCTTCTCCAAATACATTAATATGGTGCTTGGTGCGGCCGGAAACCTTTATTCTATAAGGTTTGGTTGAGGTAAATCGTACGGTATCCCCAATCCTGTACCTCCACAATCCAGCATTAGTGGTGATTATGATCGCATAGTTTACCCCGGTTTCCACTTCAGCTAAAGGGATAATCTTTTGCTCAGGACTGTTGTAGGTATCCATAGGGATAAATTCGTAAAAGACACCGTAATCAAGCATTAGCAACATTTCTTTTGAGTCATTCCGGTCCTGGCAGGCAAAAAATCCTTCAGAAGCATTATAGATCTCATAAAATCTAAAATCATCCTTGGGCAGGATCTTTTGGTATTGCGGGGCATAAGGGTCAAAGCTCACCCCACCGTGAAAATAAACCTCCAGGCTGGGCCATACCTCAAATAAATTTTGTTTTTCTGTTGTCTCAAGTACGTTATTTAACAACACTAGCATCCAGGAAGGTACTCCCGCAAGACTGGTAACTTTTTCCTTTCTTGTTTCGTTTACTATGGCCTGCATCTTAAACTCCCAGTCATGCATTAATGAAACCTCATTGCTGGGGGTACTGCTGAATTCTGCCCAAAAAGGCATATTGTCTATTAATATTGCAGAAAGGTCTCCGTAAGAGGTGCCATTGTTCTTATAGATCTCCTTACTGCCTCCCAGCCGAAGGCTTTTACCTGTGAACAACTGGGATTGCGGATTGTTATTAAGATACATGCACAACAGGTCCTTTCCTGCAGCATAGTGACATGACTCTAAAGAATCGTCACTTACCGGAATAAATTTGCTTTTGGCATTGGTGGTACCGCTGGATTTTGCAAACCAATTTATTGGGGTAGGCCAGTAAATATTGCTCTCTCCCTGCCGGCTTCGCTCTATGTTCTCTGTGTAATCTTCATAATCCTGCACTGGCACTCTTTCAGCAAAGGTTTTATAATTCTTAATTCCTGCAAAATCATATTCTTTGCCTATTTCGGTATGTTTTGCCTTGGAGATAAGATTTCTTAAGAGCTCAAATTGTACCTCGTGAGGGTATTTAATGAATAACTCCATTTGATGTATTCGCTTCTTTAAAAACCAGGATGCTATGGAGTTTACTAATGGGATTGGCATTTTTTCTTTTTATATTTAAACGCTGAAAATTAGCTTGAGAAGCTCAGGATAATTCGGCTAAATTTAAAATTATTCCCGAACCTTGCAAGCTTAGATCTTATTAAAATTAAGCAATAAATTATGAAGTATGAAGGCGTGCTCACCAAAATGAGAACAGAACTTACCAATACAGTTGAATATTATCTCATTTTTGAATCAGATTTTATCAATGTAAATCAACTCCTCAATAAAAGGATTAGTCTCAATTTCCTGAGGTTTCAGTGTTTGCATTGTGGCCTTCAGAAGAAAATATTTGCCCAGGGGTATTGTTATACCTGTTTCAGTACCCTGCCCCAGGCGGGGGAGTGGATAAGAAGTCCTGAGCGCAGCACAGCCCACCTTGATATAGAGGACAGGGACCTGGAGTATGAAAAGGAGGCGCAGTTGCAGCCCCATATAGTATATCTCGCCAATTCCAGCGATGTGAAAGTAGGGGTTACCCGTAAAACCCAAATCCCTACCAGGTGGATAGACCAGGGGGCTCATGAGGCCATTGAAATAGTGGAAGTTCCCAACAGGTATCTGGCAGGGATTACAGAGGTTGCCCTAAAAAGCCACGTTTCAGATAAAACGAACTGGAGAAAAATGCTAACCAATGAGGTCAAGGACCTTAATCTTGAAGAGGAAAGGGAAAAATTAAAACAATATATTCCTGCTGAGGCAATGGATTATTTCCTGGAAAATAATAAGGAGACCGAGATCCATTTTCCGGTGTTGCAATTCCCTAAAAAAGTTAAAACCCTCAACCTTTTTAAACAACCATTTTATGAAGGGGTTTTAAAGGGAATAAAAGGGCAATACCTCATTTTTGAAGATGGTACAGCCTTTAATGTGCGAAGCCATGAGGGTTATGTTGTAGAACTGGGTATTTTGTAAAAAACAAACCCACCGGGTAGAATCCGGTGGGGGCTATAAATTTTCTAAAGTTTATTTAATTAATTCTGCTTTGTAGTATCGGCAGGTTTTTTCTTGCCTCCCAGGAGGCCACCTAAAATAGAGCGTGCCGCATCCTTCACCTGTGTTTCATTAGGTTTGGTAATGGGTGGGGTTTTTATGCTGTCTTTAACCGCTGTAGTATCTGCGGGATTGGTTTGTCCCGTTTTTGGAACTCCTTTGGTTAAAATATCCCTTATGGCATCCACGCCTTTTTGCTCAAGATTGGCCTTTTGTTTTTCAACGATCTTCTGCGTTAGGCTGTTTACCGCCTGTTCCATATTAATATTGATTTGCGGGTTTTGAAACTGTCCCCTCAATCCTATTGGCAAAGCCACTACCATAATTTCCAAGTCTTCCCCACTTAATTTACCCAGTACACTTCCTACCTGGCTTCCCAGCATTTTTGCCGGAACATCCAAAGTTAAGTTGTAATTCATATTCATATCAAAGCCGTGACTTCCAGCAACATTAATATTTATTCCCTTAACATTAAAACTAAAGGGCTGCACCTCCACATTTCCCTGATTGAATTTTAAATATCCCTTTAAATTGGAAAGGTTAATATCTTTTAGATTTAGGAAGCCAAGTTGCTCATCCAGCCTGGAGAAAAGTGCCAGCTGTTCGGGCTGTAACTCTGCAGTAAGCAATTGTCCCAGTGCATCTCCTACCAGGGTATTTAACTGGGGGGTAAGGTCATCATTTAAGTTACCCTGCAGGCTTATGGCCGATTGTAATTTTCCTTCCAAAGCTTTGGCGATAGGCGCCAGCCCCTGCAACATCTCGAGCCCGTTAAAAGACTTGGCGATGTCTAATGAATTAAGGTTAAGCTTCATATTGAAAGTAGGAACTGCGCCTTTGGTAGAAACATTTCCATCCAGGGCTACAGATCCTCCAAATATATTTGCTGAAATACCCTGAAGGGTTGCGGCTTCATCCCGCAGTAGTAGTTTACCCCTGGCATTGTTTAAAACGAGGTCATCATACAGCACCCTGTTAGCGACAAAATTAAGTTCAACATCCAGGAAGGATGGAATTTTGACAGCTTCTTTCCCGGTGGTAACTGTTTTTGGTTTCTCATCTGGAGATTCAGCGTTTGTGGGGGCTTTAGTAGTTTCAGCAACCATAAAGTCATTCACTGAAAAATTTCCTGAATTTACCTGGAAGGTTCCTTTTAGTTTTTGATCTGTAAAAAGGAAACCCATCAGGTTCTGGATATTTCCGTTTGCTCGTATGTCTGTTTGTCCTGTGGTTAAATTCAGGTCTGGTACCTGTACATTTCCCTGGTTGAAATTAAAGCTGGCATTTGCCACTTTCACCTCATTCGGAATTTCGGGGGAGCTGTAGCTAAAATCCCGTATGCTTGCAGTTCCACTGCTGTTTACATTTTGATATTGTTCCTTTTCAATAGATTCCATATCAAAATTGGTAACAACATCGGCAGTTAAGATCCCGTTGAGATCCTGTTCCAATTCCAGTGGATAGGCTTTTTCAAGATTGGCCAGGTTAATGGTTCCTTTGAGAGCCATATCTACCAGCATATTTCCGGTGAGGTTACGTATCTTCCCGTTGGTGGCAAAAACATCCTGATCTATCCTGAAGGTTACTTTGTCAAAAGTAAGATAAGTATCATCTGCCAGTCCTGTGGCGTTTAATACGCGCAGGTCCAGATTAATATCCTGCACGCTCTTTGGCAGGTCCGGATATTTAAAGGAAGCGTTGTTGGATGTAATTCTTATATCCATTTGTGGGATATAAGTATCATCTACTATCCCTTTAATCATTCCGTTAACTACAAAGTCTCCGTTGGTTTGTACATTTTCAATGTTCTTTGCATACACTTCAGGAATTACCGCCAGGAAATTCTTAAAATCTGAAGATGGGGTTTTAAAGTTTAAGTCCAGTTCATTATAATCTTCATTTACCTGTACCCAACCATCAAAAGTTAGGGGCAGCTGGTTGATGGTTGCCTGGTTCTCAAGAAAGGTATAACGCAGGTTCTCCAGGTCCATTTGTATTATGGCGTCAAGGGCAACTTTGTTTCGGTTTAAATAATTAACCCCGTCATAATTGAAGGTTACAAGGGAAGTGGTATTTGTTTCCAGTTCAGATTCCACCAGGGAAAAATCCCCGGTTCCCTGGTGGTTCAGGTCTTCCAGGTACATATCCATTTTTGCGCCTTCATCATTATACCGCAATCTGGAATTATTGATCTCATAATGCTTCAGGTCCAGCCTGAAGGGAATAGATGAGGTGTCAACTAATGTGCTGTCTTTAATGGCAATATCATAATTATTATTTCCCAGGGAATCTACCAGGATATTCACGTATGCATTGTTTATCCTTAATTCATCTATTTTTTTGGGCCTTTCGCTTCCCTTGAAAAGTTCTATAATAGACATTTCAAGTAAAAGCTCTTCTCCAATAGCCAGGGTGTCTCCTTCAAAAGGGGCATGGTTTATAATGCTCACGTCACTAAGAACAAGCGTGGCCTGCGGGAAATTCCTAAAGAGAGAAATATCGAGGTCGCTGAACTCTACGGTGGCATTTACATTTTTATTTACGGTCTTTTTAACCATATCCTTAAGCTGCGATTCAAAAACAAAGGGTGCTGCCACAAGAAGGATCACAAAGACCAGCACTACAATACCAATAATTTTTAATGCTTTTTTCATTTCTCATTTATTTTAATTCCGGAGGTTTCCCTCACGGCATAATAATATTTTTCAAAATTTAATTCAGCAGCCGGTTCCAGGGCAAACCTTTTTCGCAACCAGAAGACTGCCAGATACAAAAAAGGAGTGTCACATGCCGCTACTAATACCTTGAACAGGAAGCCGCTTAAAAGTAACGGCCAAAAAAGAGCCCACTCAATTTTGTTAAAGATACAAAGCAAAAATAAGACCGAAAAGGTATCGGCAAATTGTGATAGGAAGGTTGAAAAATTATTCCGAAGCCATAAATGTTTGCCTTTGGTAAGCTTTTTCCAAAAGTGGAATAGCTGGATGTCTATATATTGGGCCAGGATATAGGCAGTCATAGATGCAAATACCGCTACGCCGGTTGCGCTAAAAACCTGGTTAAAGAGGGCGCCACTTACGGGTGACCAGGAGGTTGCGGGCACAAAATCTGCAGTAGAAATAATTAAAAGGGAAAACAGTGAGGCAAAGATTCCCGCCGTAACCACCTGGTTGGCTTTTTGTTTTCCATAAATCTCGCTTATTATATCTGTAATAAGAAAGGTAATAGGATAAGGCAATATCCCAACGGAGATCTCAAAAGTGTACAAACCAAAAAAGTCCCAGTAAAAAAATTTTTGAAAGATGAGATTGGAAACCACCAGGGAGGCTATGAACAAGGCACCCAGAATAATATAAATTCGTTGGGCCAGCAACAGGTCTTTTAAGGTGTGGTCTCTCAAATTATTTTTATAAACTCTTACTAACAAAGTTAAGTTTATGTTAGTTTGTTTTGTTTAATTTGCTGTGAAAATTAATGATTCCCCTGCAAAACATTTCTTAATTATATCTTGAAATCTCCAAAAACATTTTACATAGCTCTTGGCAGTAATGAAGGCAACCGGCTGGAGCTGTTGCAAACCGCGGTTGATACCATTTACCGGGAAATAGGAGATATAGCAGCGATCTCAAAAGTTTATGAAACCCCGGCCTGGGGCTTTGAGGGCAATGCATTTTTAAACGCGTGTATTGCTGTAAGCAGCAGGTTCTCTCCCCAGAAGGTCTTGCGCCAAATATTAAAGATAGAAACATCTTTAGGGCGGTCCAGGGGCGCTACAAAAACATATCAAAACCGTAGCATAGACCTTGATATCATTTTAGTGGAGGGCGAGGTGATTGCTACAGAAAACCTACAGGTGCCTCACCCTGAAATGCTAAACAGGAAATTTGTTTTGTATCCGCTTGCCGATATAGCAGCTGCAGAAGTTCACCCTGTAATAAAGCTTAATATCGCACAACTTTTAAAAGAAACCCCTGATAGCAGCAGGATCGGGGAATTTGCCGGAAAACTTTTGCTGCCGGGAAAAAAATTCGGTTTTACAAACTGCCAGTACATCGCTATTGAGGGAAATATAGGGGCAGGAAAAACCAGCCTTTCTACTATGATCTCCCAGGATTTTAACGCCAAACTTATCCTGGAACGCTTTAAGGACAATCCTTTTTTGCCAAAGTTCTACGAGGATAAATACAGGTATGCTTTTCCGCTGGAAATGTCTTTTCTGGCCGACAGGTATCAGCAACTTTCTGATGATCTTGCGCAGTACGACCTTTTTAAGGACTTTGTGGTTTCAGATTACGATGTGTTTAAATCCCTGATCTTTGCCAAGATCACGCTTCAGGAAGATGAATATGCATTGTATGATAAACTCTTCCGCATAATGTATAAGGAGCTGGTAAAGCCAGATCTCTATATCTATCTCTATCAGAATACAGAACGCCTGTTGGAGAATATTAAGAAGAGGGGAAGGGATTATGAGCAGAACATCCAGCCGGAATACCTAATGGAGATCAATCAAAGCTACCTCGCTTTTATAAAATCTCAAAAAGATATGAAGGTGCGCATCATTGAAATTTCCAATATGGATTTTGTGAATAACCGCCAGGATTACTTGAAACTACTGGAAGAAATTGATGAGGAACTGTCATAAAAAAATGACAAAAGTCTCCCTTTGTCATTTTTCCGACTAACTCAACTTTTTCTTATAATTCGTGAGCTCCAATATTCTGCTGTGAGTTTCTTACAGGAGCATTGCCGTAAAAATCCCTTTCGCCGATACCACCTTCCAGATTTATACCTTTGTCTTTCGCGGGAGATCCCGCTGCAAGTTTATAGGAAGAAAGGCCGGTAAGGTCTTTTCCATGCCCAATGATGGTTCCTGTTCCCGGTGAATTTAAATTTGGATCTCCCTGATATCCTGTGTTCAGGGTATTAAGAATTTCATTGCCGGTTGTTCTAAAGTTTTCAAGGGATGAATAAGAAGTGCCTTGAAAGGCAATATTAAAAGCATCAGGACTATAGTAAAGATTTCCTTTAAAACTTGCTGAATATCCTCGGGGAACACTTACTAGATCTGCCCCGTTGGCGGCATATAGAATGTTGTTGTTAAACTGGATGTTCCCTTTTATAAGTTTCCACTCCAATAGTTTTATGGCTGCCGATGTCCGGTTACCGGGTTGCTCGCTGATGTAGAAAGTATTATTATAAACATAGATATTATCCATGTTTTGGGCCCCATTAAATAAGTAAACGCTGCCTCCATTGGTGGCCGCATCGTTTTCACTAATATTATATCTCACAATAATGTTGTTCATAGGTCTTGCACCGCCAAACTGGCCCACAAGATATCCTGCGCCATCATTATCATGTGAATAGTTATACTGCATAATGCCGTTGGTTACCCCACCATCAAGGTCAAAACCACCACCGTCACATCCCGTACCCGAGCTTATGTTGTATGCTTCGTTATGCTGAATGGTCACCTGGTCTGCGTCCCAATACCAGATACCTACAGGACCGCCGCAATTGGTGTTTCCCTTACCGCAATCATAAACCGTACAGTATTCAATAAGGGAGTTTTGCACATCGCTCATAACAATACCATTACCTGAATGGCTTTTTTTGCTATAACCTGGGATGTTATATACCTCGCAGTTTCTCACCGTTATATTGGAATGAGCATAACCTGTTTTGGTGGAAGAAAATGCCCCGTAGGAGGAAATACCCACATCCAGGATATCATGTACTTTATTATTTTCCAACAACACATTGTTGAAGCCTGAATTGCCGTTATAAGCTGCAATTACAATCCCAAAGTTCCGGAACCCGAAAACTTCGGTATTGGTAATATCAACACGGTTTAGTTTCACATTTCCTGGAAGGTCGTTGTAGAAATTTATTCCCGAAGCATTATTGGAATACATCCCGCTACCGGAAAAGATGAGGTTGTCTATTATAATTCCTGCAATATTGTATACGTAGATACCATCTTTGTCTCCCGCATTAATAATCGCTTTTCCTGTTCCATAAGAAGTAACTTTTATCGGGTTGGAGGCATCATTTCCATCACCAATAGTAAAATATAGGTTTCCCGCAAAGGATTTCCCGCCTTCAAACAGGATCTTGCTACCTGGTGCAAAATCCATCTGATTTACTTTTTCGATAGTTTTCCAGGCATCCTCGGGAGAATTACCGCTGTTGGTATCATTCCCGTTAGGGCTTATATAATAAGTGTTTTTCGCCTCAGTGATCATTTCTTCAAGTTCGCCCTGCATTTCGGGAGTACACGAAGTGATGAAAAGTAGGGTAAATAAACTTAACCAGGAGTAGATTTTCTTCATAGTGTCTTTTTCATAATTCTGCCTGGGGGGGCGGCATTCGACTTTAACAGATTGGAAACCTGTTATTTAATGAAGCAAATTAAAGGGTAAATCCGATAAGAAGCAAATAAAATCGATGAAATACATCATTTTTCTTAATTATTTCTGAAAACGCTTTATTTACAAGAGTTTTAGGGCATAGATTGAGAGCCCCAATTTGAGAATTTTCCTTTTAAAACTATAAATTGTTGGGTAGAACCTGATTGTTTGGTTAAGGTAATAAAACTTCAAAAAACTCTTGAAGGTAAATTCCTACATTTCTATAAAAACTTTATGAAGATGGGGTAAGCTTTACAAAAAGGTCCCAAATCACCACCCCGGCACTTACAGCTATGTTCAGGGAGTGTTTGCTTCCAAGTTGCGGGATCTCAATAACCCCGTTACAGGCGTTCACCACTTTTTGTTGAACACCTTTCACCTCATTCCCGAAGATAACAGCACTTGTTTTCCCTAAGTTGGGATAAAACTTGTCAAGCATTACAGCCTTTTCTGCCTGTTCCACGGCATACACTTCAATGCCGTCTTCCTGTAATTTGTTAACCAGTTGCGCGGTATCTTCAAAATATTCCCAATCCACAGTTTCTGTGGCTCCAAGGGCAGTTTTATGAATGTCTTTATGGGGAGGTTTTGCGGTTATACCACATAAATAAACCTTTTCAATAAGGAACGCATCACAAGTACGAAAAACCGAACCTATATTATTCAGGCTTCTAATGTTGTCCAGAACTACAATAAGAGGAGTCTTGTGGGCCTCCTTAAATTCAGAAACTGTTTTTCTTTCGAGTTCGCTGTTCTTTAATTTTCGCTTTTCCATAAAGCAAAAATAGAAAGTTTTAACAGGAACAGGTATTTAAATGCTTTAAATTGCAGAGTTAGCTTAACCGTTCTTATCCCCACTTCTTCGTTCTTTCGTTCCCGAAATACATCATTATAATTTCACGTTATTTAATTAATTTAATATAAAAATTTAAAAGCGGCTAAAGCCTTGAAATAAGACTAAATCATTAGAGCTATGAAGACAGATACCGCAACCCTCATAAAAGACCTTAGCGGCCGAACCAATCAAGTACTGGCCGAAGCCAGGGAATTGAAACAAAGATCTTTTGAAGAACTTAATCAACGGGCATCGCCAAGTAGCTGGAGTGCGCTGGAAGCTATCCAACATTTAAATTTGTATGGCAATTATTATTTACCGGAGATCGAAAAAGCGGTTATCTCAGGAGAACACAAAGCAGAGCCAATATTTAAGAGCGGATTTTTTGGCAATTACTTTGCTAAAATGATGTTGCCCGGGGAAAAAGCTAAAAAAATGAAAACTTTTAAGGGTAAGAATCCGCTGGGAGAGGACTTAGATCCAGGGGTAATAGACCTTTTCATTAAGCAACAATTAAAAATGCAGGACCTATTAAAAAGGTCCTCTGCAATAAGTTATAACAAAACCCGCATCCCTTTGAGCTTTCCGAAATTTATTAAACTAAAGCTGGGAGATATTTTTCGCATTGTGATCTACCATAACCAACGACATATGGTACAGGCCAAAAAGGCGGTGAAAGCAGATTTTAAATAAAATCCTAACTTTAGATATTTAAGAACAATCTTTCTATCTATAAATTCTAATTTTCCCTAAATACTCCTTCTTTAAATGAAAAATTTCATCCTTTTTTTAATTCCCCTTTTTCTTATTTACTCTTGTAATAAGGAAACTGAAGAAACCTATGATCTTATAATTTCCAACGTTAAAATAGTTGATGTGGAAACGGGAAGTATAAGCAACGGAAAGCTCGTTTTAATTGAAGGTGACACTATAAGGCAAATAGTTGATGAAAAGGATATTGAGAATTATACCGCACAGGAAACTTTAGATGCCGGAGGTAAATACCTTATGCCGGGCCTTTGGGATATGCACGTGCATTTTAGAGGAGGAGACAGTCTTATTGCTGAAAATAAAGAGCTTTTATCCCTGTTCCTGGCTTACGGGATCACAAGTGTAAGAGATGCAGGTGGAGATATCACTCCCGCCGTGCTGGAATGGCGCGACCAAATAGCAAATGGCCAAACAGATGGCCCACGTATTTTCACACCGGGGCCAAAACTAGATGGCACCCGTCCTGCCTGGCCGGGATCGGTAACTGTTACTTCGCCTGAAGAGACAGAAAAAGTTCTGGATTCCCTGGAATCTTTGAAAGTAGATTTTGTAAAAATGTATGACGGGAATCTTACCAAAGAAGCATTTTATGACATCATTAAAGCAGCAGAAAAACGCGGACTCAAAACCACGGGACATATGCCGCTTTCAGCAAATTTTATGGAGGCTATAGATTACGGTCTTGATGGTTCAGAACATATGTATTATCCGCTAACGGCATGTTCCCCAATCGCTGATAGCCTTGCAGGCTTAAACCGGGGCTATGGGATTGTGGAGCAACTTATAGACTCTTATGACCCCGGCCTTGCAGCTCAGGTTTTTGAGAAAATGAGCGCCAATAATGTGTATGTTACCCCAACCTTATATATAGGTACCACCCTGGCAGAAATTCTGGAAAAAGATCACAGCAGGGATAGTCTTCTCAATTCTGTAGGCCCCGGAATTCAGGAAACCTACCGCGGAAGGATAGAAGGAGCAAAGCGGGCACAGGCTTCAGGTAGTGCCATGAGGCAAAAAATGGAGGATATAAGTGCAAGGATGATAAAGCCAATGTTTAATGCCGGGGTGAAAATTCT
>CAXAZV010000055.1:0-14669 GCA_963973375.1 uncultured Antarcticibacterium sp. | reverse complement strand
TAGCCTTAACATCCTTTTATCTAAAACCGGATTTGAAGCCTTTCAAATAAATTGAAATACGGTAAATAGGACAAAAAAAACATCCCGCTCCTGGAAGGAACGGGATGTTTAAAATATTGATAAAAGAAAATTTATTCTTTTCCTTCCTCTGTTGAACCTTCGGCACCAACTTCAATTGCTGGAACATCTCCTGCGTCAACATCTTCTTCTTCATCCTCAACATCAGCAATGATGTTACGAGAAGTTTTAACCTGGCAAATAACAGTATTGTCCGGGTGAAGGATTTTGTAATCGTCACTTTGTACTGCAGTAACGTACAATTTATTACCAATTTTAAGACTGGTAACATCGGCCTCGATAAAGTCGGGAAGGTTTGCAGGAATACCTTTCACCTTTAAACGGCGAAGGTTATAACGCAATACCCCACCATTTTTAACTCCACGTGCAACACCTTTTGTGTGGATAGGAATTTCCATCGCAATTTCTTTTCCTTCCAGTACCTGGTAGAAATCTATGTGAAGGATGGCATCTGTTACAGGATGAAACTGGATGTCCTGAAGAACAGCATCAAATTTTTCACCTTTTCCTAAATCCAAAACCACAGTGTGAACATCTGGTGTGTACACAAGGCTTTTGAACGCAATTTCTTCTGCTGAAAAATGTAATGGTTCTCCCCCTCCGTATAATACGCAAGGAACCTGTCCAGCATTACGTAGGTCTTTGGTCGCCCTTTTCCCCACGCTTTCTCTTTTAGATCCGTTGATCGTTATTGATTTCATTATTAAAAATTTTTAGGGTGCAAAGGTGCGATATTTTTTTATGTTATTAAAGTGCTGAAAGAGAATTATTTTCAAGGATGATTATTAGGCAGTAGACGGTAGTCTTTAGCGGGTGATTTATAGGTTGTGGTTTTTAAACTTTGAATCTTGAACCTTAAATTTTCCCCCGCATATAGCGCAGATAAAAAAGCAGATTTTCGCGGATGTATTAATTGATTGCTGAAATAAAATTCCCGAAGAATTCGCAGAATTGCACGAGTATATATTTTGTAATTCCTTTTTTTGGAATTTGGAATTTGGAATTTTCGCATTCCTACTCTCCACTGTCCACTTTCCTCTGTCCACTCATTTTACATAATAAACTTGGAACTTATAGACCTGTTTTCGTGAACCCGTTTCATTACATCGGCAAAAAGGTGGGCACAGGAAACAACGCGTATTTTGCGGCTTTCCTTTTTAAGCGGGATGGAATCTGTCATGATCAATTCCTGTAATTGTGAATTTTCAATACGCTCATACGCTTCACCTGAAAGAATTGGGTGAGTACAAATGGCACGCACACTCAGTGCTCCACGCTCCATCATTAGATTGGCTGCGGCGGTTAAAGTTCCCGCAGTATCAACCATATCATCTACCAGCACTACATGTTTCCCGGTAACTTCCCCAATAAGTTCCATATGGGAAATCACATTTGCCTTGGCGCGTTGCTTGTAACATATCACCACATCGCTTTCCATAGTTTTAGAATAGGCATAAGCCCTTTTAGAACCACCCATATCTGGTGAAGCAATAGTTAGATTGTCAAGGTTCAAACTTTTTAGGTATGGCAAAAATACGGTGGAAGCGAACAGATGATCTACTGGTCTTTCGAAAAATCCCTGAATCTGGTCGGCATGCAGGTCCATAGTTATAATACGGGTAGCACCCGCCGTTTCAAGAATACTTGCAACCATTTTTGCGGCAATTGGCACCCGGGGTTTATCCTTGCGGTCCTGGCGGGCCCAGCCAAAATATGGTAAAACAGCGGTAATATGCCGGGCAGAGGCCCTTTTTGCAGCATCAAGCATCAACAACATCTCCATTAAATGGTCGCTCCCGGGATGGGTAGAACCAATGATAAATACCCTTGCTCCACGCACAGATTCCTCAAAAGAAGGTTGGAATTCCCCGTCGCTGTAATGACTGGTGATCACATTACCGAGAGGGGCCCCGTAGGCTTCGGCTATTTTTCCTGCGAGTTCAAGGCTTTGGGTACAGGAAAAGATCTTGGCATCAATCATAACTTTAGACATGGAGAGAAGTTTTTAAATTAGTGTGGCTTTTTCGCTTGCCACAAATTTAAAAATTTATTCTTAGTCACAAGGTTTAAACTGGCTGTTAACAGTAATTATTATTTATAAAAATCCCGGAATATAAAATAATGGTGGCTAAATAGTTGTACCAGGCAATTAGGCTAATTTATTTATGCCAGCTAAAGTGCAATCCTGCCTGAAACGTAAATAATCCTGGAGGCATCTCATGTGACTGCAATTTTATTATGAGGTCTCTTCTAAATTACTAACAGATTTAGCTATCATCACCGATACAGCTGCATCCCCGGAAACGTTGATCACCGTCCTGCACATATCCAGAGGCCTGTCTACAGCAAATATTAATGCAAGGCCTGCTTCAGGGATACCCGCCTGGGCCAACACTATTACCAACATTACCATTCCTGCACCCGGTACTGCAGCCGATCCAATAGAAGCCAGGGTTGCTGTAACAATGATCATAAGCTGGGCACCAAGGCTTAGATCGATTCCAAAAGCCTGAGCAATAAAAACAGCTGCAACAGCTTGATATAAACTCGTGCCATCCATATTTATAGTTGCTCCAATAGGAAGGACAAAACTAGCCACCTCCTTTGGGACCTTTAGATTATTTTCAACACAATCCATTGTAACTGGCAAAGTTGCCGCACTTGAACTTGTTGAAAAGGCGAGCAATTGAGCGGGAGCAATTGCTTTAAAGAAAAACTGAGGGGTATAACGGGATGCTATCCAAACGATTGCCGAGTAAATACCGAGCATTAAAATTAAGCCCCCAATTACGGTAATGGCATACATGGCAAGGGCCGAAAAAAGATCGGCGCTGGGAGATTCAACTACCAATGCTGCCAGAAGTGCAAAAACCCCATAGGGTGCGGCAAGCATTATTAGGTCTATCATTTTCAGGATAACATCATTAAACCCATTGAAAAAATCCTTAACCGGTTTTGCCGCTTTTTCGGGGATCAGGATTAAGCCAATTCCGAAGAAAACAGCAAAGAATATTACCTGGAGCATTTTGGTATTGTCACTTGCGGCAAAAAAATGTTGGATGGAACTATATCTTCCAATGCCTGTAGAGGTCCAGATTCTTTTTGTTCCTGAGCTATTTCAATCCGGCCCTGCACATCCTGTACATAACTGTTTAATAAATTATTACGGGTTTCATTAGAAATTGCCTCGCCCGGTTTAATCATATTTACAAGAACCAAACCTATTGAAACAGCCACAAAGGTTGTAAGAATAAAAGTAAATACCGTACGTGTGCCCATTTGAGACAATCTTGTAATATCACCAAGATCTGAAACCCCTTTAATTAATGAGGCCAAAATGAGGGGCACCGCGATGAGTTTCAGAGAATTAATAAATATGGTCCCAAATGGTTTAATCCAATCCTTTATTAATTCGGGGCCCCAGGAAAATTGTGAAAGTAAAAGTGCAAACAGAACCCCTGCACCCATACCTACCAATATTTGCCAGTGCAATGCGATTTTTTTAGTTTTCAATTAAAGGATATTAAAATATTAATATTTGTTCTTGCACTAGGCAATTCCTTCCATGGTAAGTACAGAGATTGTCCAAACTATTACACACGAGAAGTAAATTCCAATAGTGTTTGCCATAAATGCACGCTTTCGTTCCAGTCCAAATAACCAGGCGGCTATGGTACCTGCATAAACTCCGGTACCGGGAATGGGAACCATAACAAAAAGTAATAATCCCCAAAATCCATATTTCTGCACATTTTTACCGGCTCCAAATTTTGCCTTTCTTGCTACATATAAAGCAGACTTTTTATAGAACCTCCATCTAAGCAGGTGCTTATTGATATAATTCAAAAAGAACCGCATAACCGGAAATACCATAACATTGGCAGCAAAGCAAACTGTAAATGCTACATAATAATTTACGTTATTAAAAATTGCATAAGGGATCCCGACTTTTGCCTCCCCGAAGGGAGAAATACTCCAAAGCATCGAAGTAATTATATCATTCAGCATAGATATATATTATGTTTCAAGAATTATAAGATATATCGTATAGGCAATAAAAGTAACTGCCATTAATCCCGCAGCTACCCTTCCAAATTTTTTCTTTCCGAAGTATAGCAATAAAAACAAAAGTGCCGTACCCCCTAAAAACAGATAGATATCACGGTTAAAGATCGTATCATAAATAATTGGTCTTACCGTAGCACTAATTCCCAGGATGAAGAAAATATTGAAAATATTGGAGCCAATGATATTCCCTATGGCTATATCACTTTTCTTTTTAATTGCCGCTACAACCGATGTGGCAAGTTCCGGCAATGAAGTTCCGGCAGCAACAATGGTAAGACCAATAAATTTTTCACTTATACCCATTGTGGTGGCCATATTAATTGCACCGGTTCACTACCAATTTCCCTCCTGCTACAAGCCCCAGTAACCCAATAATAATCAAGCCCCAGAGCTTCCACGCTGGCAGATATGTCTCTTTCACCTGATAAGCCACAGGTTCCTGTTTCAATTGGAAATAAACATATGCCAGGAACATTAAAAAAAACACTAGTAGGATCACTCCATCTATCCTGCTTAGAATGCCTCCCTGTAGCCCAAAATTATTTGCGAGTATTAAAACTAGGAATCCGGCAACTAATGAGACCGGGATCTCCTTAAACAATGTACTTGACTGAACTACCAAAGGCGATATCAAACCTGCTAGTCCTAAGATGAAAAACAAATTGAAATTATTACTGCCAATTATGTTACCAAAGACAATATCCTGATGGTTTTCTATAGAGGCTGCAATGTTCACTACCAATTCAGGTGCCGAAGTTCCAAATGCAACTATAGTAAGTCCAATTGCCAGATCTGAGATTTGCTTTTTGCGTGCAATTGCTGATGCCCCGTTTACAATCCAGTCTGCCCCCTTTATCAAAAGCAGCAAACCCACAGCCAAAAAAATAAGATTTAAAATCATTAAGCTGTGCGTTTTAAAAGAGGTTGGGCATTCAAATATTTTTTCAGTTCGGCAACCAGTTTTTCAGCATTTTTAATTTCAAAGTCTTCGGTATAATTGAGATCGTAATTAAACAGATTAACCATTATAGGCCCGGAAATACCGTTTTCAAAAAACTCCAGATCTACCGAGGAAAGTGTTTGGACACGTTTTTTCTGTAAATCAAATTCAGCATATTGAGAAACCAGTTTAATTTGACTTATCTTATTAAGATTTAAGTGCTTAATTACAAAACCACTGTCCGGCTCCTGCACGAACAGAAATTGTTTTTTTAAAATATCTATACCCGCAATATTGGAATTCCAGGTAAGCTCATAACTTATATTTAAATTTAATCGCAGTGCTTCTTCTTTAAATTTTTTGCGAAGACTTTTATTCTTTTTGCTCATAAGCAGCGGTAGAATAATAAATGGTAAAAAACTTACAATTACCAGTATAGCGGAAACCAAAACAAAATCTATTTTCATTTTTTCTAATTTTTAATATTAATCCCTTAAGTAAAAAGCCCATTATTCCTTTCGAATAATAAGCTGACTAAAATTTACAGGCTTTTGAACCCGTATAAGGAATTATAGAAAAGTATGGAAAGGAAAAATAAGGTCCGGCAGACTCAATCCGGGCTCAAGCAAACGGCTTATAGAATAATATGCCCTGGATTTTGAAAGCAACCTGGAATCCTCCGCGGGAAGTAATGCATTGGATGGAAACGAAAGTCTGGTATTTAAATTTTCGGCATAAGTGGTAAGATAAGACGCTGAAAATTCAAATTGAGCTTCAACCAGTTGAGAATTAACCTCCTTCTCTACCGGTAAAGAAAAATCATTTGATGAAAAGGCATAAGTTGTACTGCCTGCTGAAAGCAACATAAAAACAACAGCAAGCAATCTTATATTTTGCATTATAACCAGGGTGAATTAATAATCAAATGTAGATATTAAATATGTTAAATTTGAAATTTTTTTTCATGGAAATAAAAATATAAATCCTTTAAAGTAAGTCGTTTACCAATCTGCTTTGCTATAGCCAGAACATTGATATTTTTTTTTAGAATATTATCTATAAAAAAATAAGTATGTAAGAAAATAATATACATTTGCTTCATCTAATAACAAAATTCGTATCAAAAAATGAAAAAATTTTTACTTTCCTTTTCTGCACTTGCATTGGTGCTTAGCGTAGTTTCCTGTAAAGAAAATACAACAGAAACTACCATTGAAGCAGACGAAGTCTATGAAACTCCTGCAGAGGTAATTGACACTCCAGTTGTGGAAGAAGTTGACACTACTGTAATAGATTCAGCAGAGGTAGATTCTACCTTAATGCAATAGAAACAGAATAAATATTTTTGCTTCTTCTAATCTTCACCATTTACTAAAGGTGAAGATTTTTTTTTACCTAAAATGGCCAGGTAATTATTAAATGTTAATCAAATATTCAGTTAATAAATTTCGATTACATTATGGACGCAAGATCTAACTTAGGATAGATCATTGGGCACTAATTCCGCTACAGATGGAATAACCTCATCATTTTAATAAATTGACTTTAAAACTCTGGTAGACTTCTAAGGCTCCCAATTAAAGAGTGTATTAAGCTTTGTTTTAAAGAATTGGTGATATTCAATGTCCTAATTTTATACCTCATCTTGATGCAGCTTTCTTAATCGTGGTTTTATTAATTCCTGTCTTTTTATTATATTCCTTATCCTGAAGGGTATATTAAAGGATATTAATCGGGTTAACTATTTAACTTCAATTTGAAAATTACCTATGAAGTTCACACGTAAGATTTTTTATTATTTGGTGATCATTTTAAGTACTGTTATAATTATAATCAGTTTACTTTCCCTGATTCACGATTTGAAATTCTGGTATTTTAAAATTCTGGATTTTCCACGCCTGCAGTATTTGATTGCAGCTGGCCTGCTTTTTATTCTCTTTGCTATTCAGAATAAAACCTGGAAGTTGCCGGCCATTTTTCTTGGTCTGGGCCTGCTTGTCTCCATTTTTATACACGGCCAACTAATCTCACCCTATTATTTTGGAGAAAAAACTGTGTCTGATGCTTCGGCTTCGGGGATTGATAATGAAAATAAGATGAGTATTTTAATTGTAAATGTGTTAATTACAAATAAGAATTCAGAAGAACTCATACAAATAATTCAAAATGCCAATCCAGACTTAATTTTAGCAATGGAAGTGAACCAATGGTGGGTTGATCAACTCGGTACGCTTAAAAATGAGTATCCTCATTCCATGGAAGTCCCTTTAGATAATGCTTATGGAATGGCTTTATTTTCAAAGTTTACTCTAAAAGATAAGGAAATCGCTTATTTAAATCAGGATGATGTACCTTCTTTTCACACGAAAATTATGCTGAGCTCTGGGAAAAGTTTTAATTTTAACGGCGTTCATCCCGTACCCCCGGTTCCTTCCGGTAAATATCCTGATAATGTAGGTGAAAAGGAGGTGGCCCTTATAAAGGTAGGTAAGATGGTAGAGAAGAATGGGGAGCCTTCTATCGTGACGGGAGATTTTAACGATGTTTCCTGGTCACAAACCTCTCGCTTATTTAATGAGAGCGGAATTCTTAATAATGTTCGTATAGGCCGGGGAATTTACAGTTCGTTTAATGCCCAATCTTCCATTTTACGATGGCCGCTGGATCATTTTTTTGTCACTAAGGAGTTTAAACTTCTGCGCCTGGAGCGACTTTCAGAATTTGGTTCAGATCATTTTCCTATGCTTGCTGAATTTATTCTGGATTGAGAATTAACAAGAACTTTTAATCATACATCCCGGAAAAAACTCAGGTTTTATATTTAAATAAGGTGAGTTCCTGAATCAGGGTTTTATTTTCCAGTCCTCCTGCCAATGCTCCTGTGGTAACTCCCACGGTGCTTATAAAAACCGCCAGCCGTATTTTATCGGCAAGGGTAACTTCCGGTTTATTCAGGGTTGGCCAGGTGGTAATCAAATCGGGCGGAAAAACATAGAGAGCTATGATCATCATAAGCCCGCCAACCATTATGAATAAGCCTATGCAGGCCAAAAATACACTTACATAGATCACACTGTTGGCAACTGCCAGGTGTTCAGTCAAAACCCGCTTTTCCTTCATTGGCAAAAACAGGTTTTGCACCCGTACGAGGTAAAAGCTGGCAAACATAATACTGATAACTGCAAAAAAAGCAGCTGTGCCATTGGTCATTCCCAGGCCAACATCCCAGATCTCGGCTGTGAAAACAAGAATTAATGCGGGGGCTACGGCAGCGGTGGCAAGATTTGGCAGCGAAAGCGGAAGTAAAATAGCCCAATTTCGTGATAAGGGTTTAAAGAATTTCCCCAGGTGCCGGAAGGTCATTAGAATATGGAAGATGAAAGTTTCAACAAAGTTTCCGTTTTTCAATTCGCGATCTGGCATCTTATCTGAATATTTTTTCAAATATTCCCTTTCTGAAGAGGCAAAGGAAGGAATACTGGAAATATTTTCCACATACCGGTAAGGCCTCATTATCTCACTTTCCCCGGCTGTACGGTGTTTAAGACCTAGAATATGTCCCGTAAGGTGCAGGAATAATGCGGTAATATTTAATTGAACTTCCTGGCTGTCAAGCTCTCTTGACACTTTCCTTCTCCTTGTGTTTATGAATTCTTTTGTAGAAATCACCATCACCCTTGTCACTTCGGAACTTAAACCTTCCTGAATGGTATTTTTTGCCGAGATCAAAGGAACATCTGTTATTACACAGACGATATCATACGGCCCCTCTGCCATTTTTAAACTGGCGCGATCTAAAAAATCTGAAGCGCCCCGCGGATTATCATTTTCAAGCTTCACCTTATCTGCCATATCAAAAAACCAGGGTATGGAAATAGACCTAACCAGTTCGTCTTTGGCCAAATTCCCCAGTTCTTTAGCTAATCTTTCAAGTTGGTCAGAATTTCCAAGCTTTCCTGTAGCGATCAAAAAGCCTACGTTCATTTCTGGGGTAGGTTGCGGTCCCTGGGCCTCTTTCAGGGAAGTAAAAAATCTTTTTCCGGAGGTGAGCGCCCTGATGATATTTGTAGAATTAATTACCCGAACGGAACTAAGCACCCTAAAGGCATAAAAAATACGAAGTACCCTGAATGCTGGAATTATTAAGGCAATTAAGGTAATAATGTTGTTTTTTAGAAAATCCATTTTCCGCGGTGCCAGGAATAATTTCAGTAGAAATTCCAGTATAAAAGCACCCCAGATACAGTAAATTATAAATTCCTCAACAGTAGATAATCCTCTCACCAATTCGGCTATGAACAAGTATAACCATGCCATTGCCAGAATAAACATTGGAACTTCCAAATGCTCCTCAATTGAATAAAACAACCTGTATTTCCTCCTTT
Organism: uncultured Antarcticibacterium sp.; assembly: GCA_963973375.1. Lineage (GTDB taxonomy): Bacteria > Bacteroidota > Bacteroidia > Flavobacteriales > Flavobacteriaceae > Gillisia. The sequence continues at coordinate 5,198 of CAXAZV010000055.1, read as the reverse complement.
TTCGATCCATTAACAGAAAAGTTAAGACTTTCTGGCGATGATGTTGTTAAATAACTTGTAAAACAAATGCAATGCTGAAATGGAAATAAAAGAGTGGAATTTGTCTAGTGAGTTCTGAAAGAAATTAATATTATCCTTGTTTCAATCGCCAGATTTCTTCTTTGCACCATTTTTACTAAATAAATAACCGAAAGGATATAAGGCCGGAACGTTTAAGGAAATAATAGTAATAATTGCCATAATTGGAATGGCCAGGATCATACCTATTATCCCCCATAATGCACTTCCCAATATGACAACCAGGATAACAAAAAAGGGATGTAAATCTACCTTATCCCCTATTATAAAAGGTTGTAACACATAATCTTCCAGCAATTGAGCAATACTAAAAGTAATAATAATACCTATTAAAGCAGAAGTTTCCCCTGTAGTGAGATAAGATAGAGCCATTGCGAGGGAGAAACCAACAATATTCCCTACAACCGGAATCAAAGTAAGAAATGCGGCTATAAGACTTACAAGAATAAAATTATCAACCCCAGAAAATCCCAGGCCTATGGAATAAACTATTGCGAGAAATAGCATTAAAATAAGCCTGCCTACCAAATACTGTTGTACAACCTTCCCCGATTTACCAATCACTTTATTAACCTCCTTTTTTTTATCCTCCTTAAAAAGCAGGACTATGAAATTTTTAAATTTCCTCCGGTAATTCAAAAGAAAAAATATATAAATGAAAACCAGAAAGTAAGTTCCTAAAAAGCCCAGTGTTTTATTGAAAAATCCAAACGCCATTGCGCCCATTTCCCGTGCTGAACCCATAAAGGGGATGCCTTCTCCACCGGCAGATTTGTCAAGGTCATCTTCGGTAAAGGGTGTATGTTCAAAAACATAAGATTTAAAATCTTCAAGTTTGGGAGACATCGTTTCTTTTATTTCCGGCCAATCTTTCACAAAACTTGTTACCTCAAAAGAAATTAGCCAGAAAAAACCCAGAGAAAATATAAATAAGACAATGGTAGTAAGAAAGGAAGAAATGCCTCTACCCATTCCGCCCTTTTCCATAATATTGGATAATGGAAGTATTAGTACTGCTAAAATTATGGCAGTTATAAGTGGGGCAAGAAAGCTTTTAGACTCGGCAATACCCGTGAAGAGAAAAAATATTCCAACAATAAAGGCAGCTGAATACAATAAGATCTTTTTTCCCTGTGACATATTAAAGAAATTTAAATGAATGTTGTTAAGTCTGAAAAATTTACAACAATTTATAAAAATTTTGATCTTTTAAGATTTATAAAAAGTTTCTTTATTGTTTCGATTGATATTAAAATTAATATTAATCAAAATCATGGGTATCATCTAAAAGATTGAACCTTTAAAAAACACTCTCTGGATAAGATTACTTCTTCATTCAAACTTATCCAGGTACTATTTCCCTATGCCAGAATTATGATGACTTTTTTCAAAACCTGAATTTTAAATTTCTTTTCAATTAGAGCTGCCATCGGAATTATGAACAAAGCATTTCGGTTTTAAATTTATTCATTTCTATTGCTGTAATTTTATCTTTTACAGGTTTTGGCAGGATCCCGTTTAAAAACATAAAGAATCGATTGAGCAATCCCGGCACTATAATTTCTTTTCCTTTTAACATCCCATCAATCGCAAATTTTGCAGCATCTTCAGGGTTCATTATAGACATCCTCGAGCCCCAACTCCCGGTTCTGTTTTGATATGTAAGTGCCGCCGTGGTATTCATACCTCCCGGACAAACTATTGAAACTGAAATATTTTCTGGCCGTAACTCTCTACGCAAACTTCTGGAAAAGGTGAGTAAATAGGCTTTTGTGCCACCGTAAACCTGTTTTTTTGGTAGATAGAAAAAACTTGCCATACTGCCCACATTTAGGATGCCCGATGGTGCATTTTGTTTTAAATCATTCAGAAAAAGTTTAATTAGAAGAGTTGGAGTACAAATATTTAAACTTATTTGACATAAAATATAATTGATGTCCAGATCTTTAAATAAGCCCTTACTCAACACTCCTGCATTGTTTATAAAATATCTAATCGAAATTTGCTCCTTTTTCACCTTCTCAAAAAGCAGGTGGCAATTTTCTGAAGTACATAAATCCATTTCTATACTTAATACAGACACATCATAGATCTTTTTAAGAAAATCGGAAAGTTCATTTAACCCTGTATTTGGTAAAGAAACAAGAACCAGGTTCATATGGCGTTTTGAACATTCAATTGCCATAGCTTTGCCAAATCCCTGACTGGCCCCGGTGATCAAAGTGAAATATTTAGTTTCCATGATGCTAGTTTTTTAAAAACCTTAAAGTTTGTTCCATTCCATTTTTAAGAGTAGTAATTTCATAACCTAATTGTGTTACCGCTTTTTGGGAGGATACATTTCTATTTGTAAATATATAATCCAGCAGTTTTGGGGTTAGGGAAGGTTCATTTAATAAGAGCTTATCAAACAATGATTTTAAAAACAATCCAGTTTTCAAAACGATATAATTAATTTTTACAACCGGAATTTTAGTTTGGTTGCATTCAGAAATGGTAGTAAATAATTTTTCATAAGAGGCATTTTCACCACCAATAATATATTTTTCTCCCCCATTACCGTTTGTTAATGCAAGTAAATGTGCCTTTGTAACATCATCTATATACACATAGTTGGTTTCTATGTTTAATCTCGAGGGAACAAACACAACTTTATTTTTAAGCAGCATAGATATAAACCTGTTAACACCATTTGAAAACCCATTAATACCTGGCCCGTAAACTCTTGAAACATTCAAAATAATACCCGGAAGGCCCTTTCTATTATATTCAAGAACAAGATTTTCTGCCATGGTCTTTGTAAGTTCATAATCATTAGCATATGAGCTCATTCTAGGTTGATTTTCAATAATTGAGGAATTGGGTTGGGAAGGGCCAAATACCGAAACAGAACTTGTAAAAATGATCTTTTTCACCCCGTTGCTTTTTGCAGCATTTAATACATTGGCAGTTCCCTTAACGTTAACATTGTAAAACTCCTTTACATCATTACAAGTAAGTTTTGTAAAGGCGGCTGTATGAAAAACATAATCGCAATTTGAGATTGCTTTTTCTATAGAATTAGTATCATTCAAATTTCCTTCAAACAGTTGTATATTAGGATGAACAGGAATATTATCAGATTTAAGATTTCGCACAAGCGCGTGTACCTTATAATTATTTTCAGCTAGTTTCATTGCTAAACGGTTACCTATATAACCTGTTGCACCGGTTAAAAAGACTTTCATGATTTCTGGGTTTTAAGGCTTGTTATTTTAAATAAAGTAGATTCATACATGAAGGATAATGAAGCATGAATTAAAAATGCCGGCCAAATGCTATTGGTGTAATAACTAAAAAGGCACAGTACAATTCCAAACGGGATGCACCCTATAATTTCTTTTCTGGAATTGAAGGAATGAATAAGTGTGTAAAGAATTACATTGATTAAAATGGCCCCTAAGAAGTGGATATAATTAAGGCTTACATGAAATAATACACCTCTAAAAAACAGCTCATAAAAGAATAAAAAAGGAATGCGAATGAGAAAATACAATAATCGATCTGAGGGTTTAACAATACTTAAGGTATCCAGATCTCCAAAGTAATTGAGAGCCGAATTTTTCGAAAACATGCCTGATAGAACTACAAATATTATCAGGAGTATACTACTTAAAGCATTATCAAAACCTGAGTTAATTATTAAAAATTTAAATTCCGGCAGATACACCCAAAAGCCGATTCCAAATAGAAGAATTCCTGATAAATGTTTAATGTTTACCAACCTAAATGCCTTCATCGAGGTTATGGAATCAATGAGTGAATTAATTTTTATCAATTTATATATATAACTGATAATGAAATAGCTCACATAGCTTAAGGCTATAAAAGCAAGGATGTTTGAAGTAGTTTCCATCTCTATAAGGTTGAAATTAATTGAACTTCATACAGTGAAGTGAAAGCATCAACCTTCCTGCATTTACCGTTTTTGTAATAAAAAATATTATAACTACCATCAGGAAATGTCACCTGGTATTTCTCACTTCCCATTGGTACTACATTGGCCATCGAATTATGATTATCACAATAAACCTGGGATAGATTGGTTGGCTCGTAAAAATAAAGGGTAACCAGATTGTCCTTAATTTTGTTGAAAGACAATGCGCGCTTCCTTCCTCTGTTCCTTAAATAATATTTTCCATCATTAAAAAGGAGTTCTTTGTTCACTTTCTCATTTGAGTTTAGCTTTCGGTAAACAGAAGAATACACCAGCACCCCTTTTTTGTAGATGGATTTTTCAATGCCGGTTACGTTAAAGATTATAAGAAGTCTGCCTTTAATTTTTGATGACAAATCATAAACTACAGAATCTGAATTAATTTTTTCTGTCATTGAAATAAATCCAATTTGAGATTTATCTTTCCATACTTCAAAGGATAAGTTTTGATCCTGTGCGATACTACTATTTATAAATAAAAACAGAAAAGAGACAAACAATAGTTTTGCTTTTAAATAGATCCCTTTTAAGTATTCAAACTTGCTTAAAACAGCATTTCTTCTGATAAGCCTCCTCATTAATAAAATACACATGGCTATTAACATGATTTCTAATTTTTAAATATTTATCATGTAAATATCCTGATAACCAGCACTATACTAAAATTGAAAATCGCGTTGAAAAAATGAAGTGTAGTAGATATTATGAAAATCTGGAGAAATCTTAAAATTTGAAGGAGATTTTATGATTATAACGGGATTTAAATATTTTATAAAGATTTATAATTATAATCTGCAAAATCTTTATAAGCATTTGCACAAAATGCAAATATTTCTCTAAGGCATGTATTACTCGCAGGTCCTGGTTCCTTAAACCGAACTATCAAGTAATCAAAATTATTTTTTAAGGACATTAAGTATATAAAAATTTAAAAAAAATAGCTTTATCTTTAGGTACATAAGCAACTATTTTACAGGCGTTTCCTTTTAAAATACCTACCTTCATAATACAAAATAATTACCTGCAATGGATAAGGATCAAATACAGTATAGGTTCTTTGAAAAAATCAAGGTGAAATTACCTCCAAACCTTTCATTGGTAGTTGCGGTGGCCGATATTCTTGACATAAGTAATGACAGTGCCT
>CAXAZV010000054.1:0-14924 GCA_963973375.1 uncultured Antarcticibacterium sp. | reverse complement strand
GAATTTTACACTCATACCGGCCGTAGATATAATCTTTTTGACTATGTAGGTCATCCCGAAGCCGAAAAGCTTATTATTATTATGGGCTCCGGGGAAGGGGCAGTGAAGGAAACCGTGGAAACCCTTATAAATGATGGGGAAAAAGTGGGAGCTTTATTCATAAGACTTTACAGGCCCTTCTCTATTAAAGATTTTATGCACAAGATTCCGGAAAGCGTTAAAAATATCGCTGTTTTGGACAGGACCAAAGAACCCGGAAGCACCGGGGAACCATTATATCTTGATGTGATCACTGCATTTTTTGAAAGCAATAGGGCAATGCCTCAAATTATTGGTGGCCGTTATGGATTGTCTTCCAAAGAATTCACTCCGGCTATGGTGAAAGGTATTTTTGATGAAATGTCAAAACCCGAACCCAAAAACCACTTCACCATTGGGATCAATGATGATATTACTTTTAAGAGTTTGCTTTATAACCCTGTGTTCAAAACCAAAAAAACCACCATTAACTGTATGTTCTATGGTTTGGGGTCTGATGGTACGGTGGGTGCAAACAAAAACTCCATTAAGATTATTGGAGAAACTACAGATAATTACGTACAGGGATACTTTGTGTACGACTCCAAAAAAGCAGGGTCTCAAACTGTTTCCCACCTACGTTTTGGGCCGGAACCCATATATTCCACTTACCTTATAAATACCGCCGATTTCATTGCCTGCCATCAGTTTAGTTTCATTGAAAAATATGATATTCTGAAAAAGGTGAAAAAAGGGGGTACTTTTCTTCTAAATGCTCCATTCTCTAATGAGGAGATCTGGGAACAACTTCCGCAGAAAATGCAGGAGAGAATTGTAGAAAATGAATTGAAATTCTACGTAATAGATGCTACTAAAGTAGCCCAGGAAGCAAATCTTGGTAAAAGGACAAATACGGTCCTTCAAACCTGTTTCTTCGCAATTTCAGGGGTTTTACCTAAAGATGAGGCAGTTGAGAAGATCAAGAATGCTATTGTTAAATCCTACTCTCATAAGGGAGATAAGATCGTGAAAAGGAATTTTGACGCGGTAGACAGTACCCTGGCAAATCTTCAAAAAGTAGATTATCCAAAACAAATTACAAGTATGCTTGGGCTCAAACCTATGATGTCCGGCGATGCCGATCCTTTTGTAAGGGAGGTTCTCGGTAAAATTCTGGCAGGTGAAGGAGATGGCTTACCAGTAAGTGCTTTCCCGGTAGACGGGACATTCCCTACCGGTACCACTCAATTTGAGAAACGGGGGATCGCAGATTTCGTTCCGGTTTGGGACGGGGAAGACCTGTGTACCCAATGTAATAAATGTGTTGCAATTTGTCCGCACGCCGCGATTCGATCAAAAGTTGTTCTTAACGGCCAGCTAGAGGATGCTCCGGGTACTTTTAAAGCAGTTCCTGCTAAAGGCCGTCCATTTGACAGTACTTTGGAATCTTATATCCTTCAGGTTTCTCCTGAAGATTGTACAGGTTGCGATCTTTGTGTTGCTGTTTGTCCTGCTGAAAGCAAGGAAATCCAGAATTTCAAGGCAATCAACATGCACAGTAAACCCGAAGTTGCAGCCGCACAAGGCGAGAACTGGGAATTCTTCACAGAATTGCCTTATTATGAGCGATCAGACCTTCAAATTACAAACCTTAAAGGCTCACAATTCCTTGAACCCCTGTTTGAATTTTCAGGAGCCTGTTCGGGATGTGGGGAAACTCCGTATATTAAAATGCTTACCCAATTATTCGGAGATAGTATTTTAATTGCGAATGCCACCGGATGTTCCTCAATTTATGGAGGTAACCTGCCTACAACTCCTTATAAAACCAATGAATTTGGAAGAGGACCGGCCTGGGCCAACTCCCTTTTTGAAGACAATGCGGAATTTGGTTTAGGTATGAAGCTGGCTCTTACAAAGAAACAGGAAATTGCAGTAGACCTGCTTAAAGAACTGGAACCGGTAATAGGAAAAGAACTTGTTGCATCAATTCTGACCAACATAGAGGAAGACGAAACCCAGAAGAAACAGAAACACGCTCATATTGCAGAACTTAAATCTATTCTGAATATTATTGATACAGATGAAGCACGAAAACTTAATCAACTTACACAATACCTGCGCAAAAAAGCGGTTTGGATCCTTGGTGGTGATGGTTGGGCCTATGATATTGGATACGGTGGTGTAGATCACGTACTGGCTTCAGGAGAAGATATCAATATCCTGGTAATGGATACTGAAGTTTACTCAAATACAGGAGGACAAATGTCTAAAGCCACACCTCTGGGAGCAAGTGCGAAGTTTGCGGTTTCAGGTAAAAAATCTTCCAAGAAGAGCCTGGCTTTGCAAGCGGTATCCTATCAAAATGTGTATGTAGCCCAAGTAGCAATTGGAGCAAAAGACCTTCAAACCCTTAAAGCCCTTGAAGAAGCAGCCGCCTATCCCGGTCCTTCTATCATAATCGCATACTCCCATTGCGGTGAGCACGGTTATGATTTAAAACATGGGGTTACACAACAGGAAAAAGCGGTAGAAACCGGTTACTGGCCATTGTTCAGATTTAATCCTGCACAACCAAAAGGTAAGAGGTTTAAACTGGATTCAAAAGCTCCCGCTGCTCCATTAAGCGATTTTATGTACAAGGAAACCAGATTTACCCGGGTAGTTAAGGAGAACGCTGTATTGGGCGCTGAACTTTTAAAACGTGCCCAGGAAGAAGTGGAAACCAAATGGGAAAAACTGGAGCTCTTTAGAGATATGTAATAAATTTAATAAGGTAAGCTTTTAGGAAGAATCAATATTTTAAAAATCATAATAATGAAAGCCAATAACAAATTTTTTGATGAGGCCCGGCAACAATTAAACCAGGCAAACGACGAATTTTTCAGGCCGGAAGAGGATCTTGTAACCTATTCAGTTTGCAAAAATGCCCAATTCTCAATTGAGAATTTCCTAAAAGGTTACCTTATTCAAAACAGGGTTGATGTGATGGTTGATGAAACCCTGGATCAATTGTATGAGAAATGCTTAAACATTAATAAAAACTTTGCGAAGCTGGATTTAAGTGAACTTCAATGCCGGTCACTCTCTTTTAAAAACCGGGATTGTAGTGATATACCTAAAGTGAGCAAATGTTTAAGTACCGCCAATGAACTGGAGGCTCTCCTGCAACAAGAGCAGGATATTACCTGATCAACCTTTAAGTTTTAATATTTTAAGGGGCTTTTTACCTATATCGGGTGAAAAGCCCCTTTCTATATTATTTGCAGAAGATAGAATACTGCTTATCCTAAAATTTGCAGGATCATCTGTGTAAAATGCAATCAGGTCTTGGACATTTGCCTTTGATTGTGTATCCTTCAATCCCAAATTTACAAATTACCCCAGGTAAAGCGCTCCTTCGTTTTCAGATCTCTTGAAAAAACCTACAAAATATTAGGTATGTTTATGAGAATAGGAATTAATAAGTTCCTATTCCAATCCCTGCCCTTGCTAAATAATGATCCATTATTAGAATTAGACACATTGCTAATAAAAAGTAAATCGGCTGGTATTCGGATTTCCCTAAAATAAAAGGGGGAAAGCCCAAGCTGAGTAAATAGAGAATATCATATCTTTATCTTAATACCCTCATATATAATTATGTTTATTGATGAATAAAACATTTTTTTATTGATAACCAGGTTGCATGAATAGGATTTTAATATTTTTAAGAAATAAAAAATGCCTCATAAAAATCTATCAACTCTCTTCTTAGATCAGTCAAATGACCAGATTTGGATGATCGATCGTGATTTTCTTCTGGCATACGCCAACCAGGCGTTTTTAAGCTTGATCAAAGAATTATCCGGCGAGGAAAACAGGCTTAACGAAACCATATTTACAAAGGGTTTTGGAGAAAACGATATTCAAAAATGGAGCGATTATTACAGGAGGGCTTTTAGTGGGGAATATTTTGAAGTAGAAGAGCATTTTTTTAATCCACAAAAAAATAAAGTCCAATACAGCCATATAACCTTTAAGCCTGTTAAAGGAGAAAATGGTGAGATCGTAGCTGTTGCTTCCCAATCTAAAGACATCACAAACCAGGTAAAACAACGAATGGAAGCCAAACAACTAATGGATGCTTCCTTAGATGTTTTTTGCACCATAAATGAAGCTGGTGAATTTATATATGTAAGCGCTGCTGCTGAAGCCCATTGGGGATACAAACCGGAAGAGTTGATTGGGAAACCATATATAGCATTGACTCTGGAGGAGGATGTATCCAAAACTAAAGAGATAGCGGCTGCTATTGAAAAGGGCCACGACATTAAAACCTTTCATAACCGCTATAGGAAAAAAGATGGAGGGATTGCATATAATTTATGGTCGGCAAGATGGGATGAGGCTACCCAATTAAACTATTCTGTAGCCCGGGATAATAAAGAACAAATTGAGCAGGAAGAAAAGATTCAACACAGTGAACAACGATTTAAAGCATTGGTCCAAGAGGGATCAGACCTTATAGGTATTCTTGATGCAGAAGGCAATTATGCATATGTGAGTCCTACCAGCAAATCCATTCTTGGAATTGCCCCTGAAGAATTTTTAGGGAAAAGCCCCTTGGATTTTATCCATCCTGAGGATATTGAAAGAACGCTGGCAAGTTTGGAAAAAATTACTCTGGAAAGTAAGGTTGCTGTTGAGCCTTTTCGGTTTAAAAATAAGGACAATGAATGGCGTTGGATGGAAACCGTATTGACCAATATGATTGATAATCCTACTGTCAAAGGCATTGTTGCAAATTCCAGGGACATCACAGATAAATTTTACGAGGAACATAAACTAAAATTATTTGAAAAGGTAATCAATAGTGCCACAGATGCTATTCTAATTACAGAGGCAGATCCTTTAGAAAAACCCGGTCCAAAAATAGTCTACGTAAATGAAGCTTTTTGCAGAAACACGGGTTACAATGCAGATGAGGTACTGGGAAAAAACCCCAGATTTCTTCAAGGTCCTAAAACCGATCAGGAAAAATTAAAAATACTAAGTGAAAAGATAAAGGAGGGCGAACCTTCAGAAATTACCGTTGTGAACTACACCAAAGGTGGAGAGGAGTTTTGGGTAAATTTTGCCGTAAGTCCTGTGCTAGATCAAAGTGGCCAGATAACCCACTTTATTTCCGTTCAAAGAGATGTAACAGAACAAAAAAACAAGGAACTTGAAAAAGATCTTTTAACAGCAATTAGCCTGAATTTTAATCTGGAAAAGGATTATATAAGTGCTGTTAAAGGCTTGTGCAAAACCATAGGTGAATTTGGTGAATTCGAGTGGGTAGAACTATGGACACCTAGCCTGGAAAAAAACCAGATTCAATTGATAGATCATTATTTAGCAAATCCTGAAGATGAAGCATTCTATTTATCCAGTTCAGAAGTTAGGGCATTTAATAAATCTGAAAGCCTGGTAGGAAAAGTTTGGTTTGAAGAAACACAACTTATCTGGAGTGATATTGAAATTTCAAAAGATTTTTTAAGAAGAGAAGCTGCAAAAAAAATAGGATTAAAATATGTGATGGGTATTCCCTTGAATTTACATGAAGAGGTGAGTGCAGTGCTGCTGGTTGGGACCAAAAAAGAGATAACTCAATTAAAAAACTACGCTTGGATGTTCAAGCGGTTAAAAGGTTTTATAGGATCTGAATTAAATAGAAAAAAACTGGAGAATGATCTTAATCTTTTATACAATACTATACCTGATATTGTTTGCCTTGCAGATTTTACAGGGAGATTCCTGAAAATAAACGATGCAGGATGTAAATTGCTGGGATACCCTGAAGATGAAATTCTTTACCAATCGCCTGAAAAGTTCGTACACCCTTCAGATAAGAAAATTTCCGCGGAAGAAATTAAAAAGTTAGGAAAGGGTGAATCTACTTTTAAATATGAAAATAGATACATCACTAAAAGCGGTTCAATTCTTTGGCTAAGTTGGATTTGTAACGTATCCAGGCAGGAAGGATTAATTTATGCCACTGCAAGGAATATCACAGAAGAAAAAAAACTTAGGTTATTGAATAGTCAGGTAACTAACATGGCTAAAATTGGAAGTTGGGAAATAGATTTTATAAATCAAACGGTGTATTGGTCAAATGAAGTTCACGAATTACATGGGACAGACCCAAACACATATGTGCCTGAATTACATAATTCCATCAACTTTTACCGCAGGGATTTTCGCGAAATGGTGCGTTCGAATCTCGAAAAAATTATTGCCACGGGTGGAACATTTGATTTTGAAGCTATTATTATCAATAGCCAAGGTAAAGAGTTATGGATACGCTCTATTGGAGCTACAGAATTTATAAATGGAAATTGCGTGAGGGTATATGGGGGCTTTCAGGACATTCATGAAAAAAAGGTAGCTGCTCTTGAATTAGAGAAAACTTTAAAAACTTTAGAAGACTATAAGTTCGCTTTAGACCAATCTGCTATTATTGCCGTTACAAACGATAATGGGATAATTACTTCTGTAAACGATAATTTTTGTGCAATTTCAAAATATAAGCGAGAGGAGATCATAGGCCAAACCCATAGGCTCGTTAATTCTAAATACCATCCTCCTGAATTTTTCAAGAATTTATGGAAAACGATAGCCTCAAAAAAAATATGGCGCGGAGAGATAAAAAATAAAGCTAAAGATGGGTCTTTTTATTGGGTAGACACTACCATCGTACCATTTTTGGATAAACAAAACAAGCCATTTCAATATTTAGCAATTCGTTTTGATATTACATCCAGAAAGGAGGCTGAAGAATCGGCCTTAACTGCATTGAGTGAAAAAAACACCATTCTGGAGAGTATTTCAGATAATTTTTATGCATTAGATGACGACTTCTGCTTTAGCTATATGAATTCCAGTTGTGCCTCACTTTTACAAGTAGATCCCTTAGAAATTATAGGTAAGAATATTTTTGAAGAACATTCTAATCTAATGAATACAGAATTTGAACAAAATTTAAGGCACGTAAAAAAAACTAAAGAAACTGTAAGCTTTGAATTTTACTATGAACCTTTTGACAGATGGTTTCAGGAAAATATATACCCAACTCCAAGTGGCCTCTCTGTTTACTTTCAAGATATAACCTACAAGCGAAAGGCTGAACAGGAACGGAATAGTTTACAGGTTACCCTGGAAAACAGTTTGAATGAGATTTATATATTCGATTCGGAAACGCTAAAATTTAAGTATGTCAATAAAGGAGCATTGTTAAACCTAGGTTATACGGAAGCTGAAATAAAAAAATTGACTCCAATTGATATAAAACCAGACCACACGAAGGATACTTTTAAAAAGCTGGTTGGGCCGTTGGTAAGTAAAGAAGAAGAAAAAATTATCTTTTTCACAAACCACAAAAGAAAAGATGGAAGCCTGTATCCTGTGGAAGTACATTTACAATTAGTTACAGAAGCGTCCAATAATAGGTTTTTAGCAATTATATTGGACATTACAGATCAAAAAAAAGCGGAGAAGCTTATTCTTCAAGCAAATGAGCGATTCGAAAAAGTAACCGAAGCTACCAATGATGCAATTTGGGATTGGGACATCATAAATGAAACCTTTTACCGTTCCAAAGCCATTGAAAACTTTTTTGGAAAAGAGACTTCAAGAACACTTACCCATAAACAGTTTTGGAAGGACACTTTCCATCCAGAAGACCTTGTTAAAACTCAAGAGGGTTTAAAAGAAGCTATTTCCAATCCTTCGTGTAATAGGTGGGAAGCAGAATACAGAATTCTTAATGATGTGGGGGATGTGTATTATGTTTTAGACCGGGGGGTTATCGTTAGAAATGACCAAGGAGAGGCTATTCGCATGATTGGAGCCATGACAAATATTTCACATCAAAAAGACTATGAAATCCAATTAAAAGAACTTAACCGGGAGCTTCAAAAACATGCTATTGAATTGGAAAGGTCCAACGAAGAATTGGAACAATTTGCATTCGTTACTTCCCACGATTTACAGGAGCCATTACGCATGATAACCAGTTTTATGGATCAGTTAAAAAGAAAGTATGAAGATCAACTGGATGAAAAAGCACTTCAGTATATTTATTATGCGACAGATGGCGCTAAACGCATGAAAAATATCATCTTGGATTTGCTTAAATATTCCAGGGCCGGTAAACCGTCAGAAAATATTGAAGAAGTAAATTTAAATGAAGTAATATCAAGCTATAGACAATTAAGAAGAAAATTAATTGCAGAAAGTTCAGCGGTTATAATAGTTAAAGAATTACCATCTATAATAACTTATATGGCGGTAGTGACTCAAATCTTTCATGGTTTGCTTGATAATGCCATTAAATATAGCAGAGAAGGGGTGGCACCGGTTATAGAAATTAAAGCTAAAGAAAAGACAAATGAATGGGAGTTTTCAGTAGCAGATAATGGCTTAGGGATAGATGCTCAATTTTTCGATAAAATTTTTATAATTTTCCAAAGGTTACATAATCGAACCAGCTATGAGGGAACAGGAATTGGGCTTTCTATTGTTAAAAGAAGCGTTGAGTTTTTAGATGGGAAAATATGGCTTTCCTCAACAGTTGGCAAGGGCACAACTTTCTTCTTTACATTATCCAAAAACAGATTTAAAAATCTTTAGAAATATGAAAATAGCAAATATTCTCTTGGTAGAGGACAATGAAGGAGATATCCTCCTTACTAAGGATGCTTTTGAAGAAAGCAGAATAAAATCTATAATTAATGTTGCAAGAAATGGACAAGAAGCCCTGGATTATTTATTTAAAAAAGGAGATTTTAAGGAGGCGACAAAACCAGATCTAATACTATTAGATATTAATATACCTATTTTTGATGGCCATGAAGTACTGCAAAAAATAAAGAATGATCCAGTCCTAAAAACGATACCCGTAATTATTTTGACCACTTCCTCTAATGAAAAGGATATTGAAAAAGCCTATCAAAATCATTCTAACAGTTATATAAAAAAGCCTATTCACATGGAAGATTTTTTAAAGGCAATTCTCCAAATAGAGGAATTTTGGTTACAGCTAACAACATTAACCAAATAGAGTAATGATAAGGAGTGTTGAGTACCATGACCCTATAACAATTTTGGTGGTTGAAGATAATGATGGTGACTTTGTTTTAATTGAAGATTATCTTATTGAGAAATTTAATTCTGTAACGATTAAGCAATTCACTCATTACAAATCTGTTTCTAACTATTTGCTTGATGTAGAGCCTAAAAACCATTTAATATTACTCGACCTACACTTGCCTGATATGAGTGGTGTTGAGTTGATCAAAACTATAGTTGATCAAAATCCTCTTATTCCTGTTATTGTCTTAACGGGATACCCGGACCTACCCCTGGCTAAAAAAAGTTTGGAGTTGGGAGCATATGATTTTCTTGTAAAGGAGGAAATCAATCCTAATTTACTCCACAAAAGTATTGAGTTTGCAATAAGTAGGAACAGTTATATCCGGCAAATTGCACACCAAAATGAAAAGTTAAAAAGTATAGCCTGGAAACAATCACATATTGTAAGGTCACCTTTAGCAAGAATACTTGGAATCATAAACATGATGGACACCCTTAAAGAAGACCCAAAAAATTTAACTTTCTGGATCGATCAAATAAAAATTTCAGCAATTGAAATGGATGAAATAGTAACTATGACTGTGAAGGAAACTCAAACTTTAAATTTCATAAAAGAAAAATGACTTCACACATATTTATTATAGACGATGATCCTATTTTAAGATTATTAACTAGGATAATGATACAGGGTATAAATGATCAGGTTATTTGCCATGAATGTCAAAATGGAAAAGTGGGAATGGAAACATTAGAACCTATGCTAAGCTCATCCTATCCACTTATTGTTCTTCTGGATATTAATATGCCCGTTTTAAATGGGTGGGAATTTTTAGACCAATTGGAAAAGAAGGAAATGAATAAGCTTAAAAATTTAAAGCTTTATATTATTACCTCCTCGATTGATGAAAATGACAGATTAAAAGCCGGGCAATACCCTGTTGTAGAAAAATTCTATTCCAAACCTCTTTCCATCCAGGATATGAAGGAAATTTTGAACTAAGTAACACACCACTACTATTCATATTAATTATTGCCCGTCAATAATTGAAATATCGACTTTAGTATATCACCTTTTTTATATTTAAAAGATGCAATAGTCGAGAATTATAAAAGAGCACCTATCCCCTTCACAGACAAAACGCCACTTCATTTTAGCACAAAAAAAAGCTCCAATTCCGTTGCTGAACATTTTTAAATAGAGGGATGGACCATAAATTCTTTAACAGGATACAAGATTAAAATCTTACATACAGATTGTTCCCAGCGCCCTGTTAGTTTGAGAGCATCTAATTTTTTCGTTCAGAATTCCAAGAAAAATTAAAGGGCGCACAATCTTTTCACAAATTACCTGATTATTAAATCTATACGAGCAGATTCGACGTAGATACTTACAATAACCATAAAAATTTAAATTATGAAAAATTTTAAAACGATTATCAATTCACTATTTATTGCATCACTTGTGATGTTTACTTCTTCCTGCTCTCATCCGGACGAGGAAGTTATGACAAGCGCAGATCTTCAAACATCCATGAGCGCAGAAAAAGGAGCAGCCAGCGAATTTTCTAAGGTAAAAATGTATACCGTAAATTTCAATCCCTTGAATGGATCAGGAGTTTCGGGAACAGCGGAACTTACCCTTAATGGAGATGAATTAACAGTAAAGGTTAATGCCACCGGTTTAGAGCCAAATATGGTTCACCCACAGCATATTCATGGGTTTGCTGAAAATAAAGGCAATTCAACCTGTCCTACCCCTTCCGCCGACACCAATGGGGACGGTTTAGTAGACCTTGTTGAAGGTTTACCATCTTATGGAGGAGTTTTACTTGAACTATATGTACCTATAGATGAATTCCCGGTTGCAGATGAGAATGGGGTACTTTCTTTTGAGCGCACCTTTATTTTGGGAGAAACTGAGTTTGCAGAAGAAGGGGAAGTTATATCCCGTTCTAACCTTACACCTCTACAAAACAGGACTATCGTTCTTCACGGGATGACAGTTGATGGAGAATATATAGCAACTTTACCTGTTGCCTGTGGTCAAATTAAGCCTCGCCAGGGAAATAACAATTAAGAACTGGGCCAGTACATAAAATATTTTTAAAACGCCGTCTCAATTAACCACGAGACGGTTTTTTTATTGTTTTTAAACACAAAAGGCTTATTTCCAGGAGTATGGAAAAAAGCTTCTTGTTGGTGTGATAAAGCAAAAAGCAATCCAGGTTTTTTTTTGCTTCACTTTGGTTTTAAGCGAATGCCTTATTATGCCAGTTCAAAGCCTCTTCCAGATCAAGTTCCTTTAGCGAATCAACTATAATATCGGGTTTAAAGGCGTAGTTATTAAGATTATCTCTTGTAGAAATGCCGGAAAGGGTAAGGATCGTGGTATAACCCAACTGCACCCCACCCAGAATGTCTGTATCCATCGTGTCTCCTATAATAACAGTTTCCCTGGCTTCAAGTCCTAAATATTTACGCGCTGAACGCATCATTACCGGACTTGGTTTTCCCACAGAAAATGCTTTTTTCCCTGTAGCTTCTTCTATCATTTTTACAATAGCCTTAATTCCCAGGTTAGTCCAACCAGCCTTTTTAGGAGAAGGATCCAAATTGGTAGCAATGAATTTTGCCCCAGATAAAATCATATCAACTGCATTATTAACCATTTCTAATGTAAAATTTCGCCCTTCACCCACTACTACAAAATCCGGGTTGTGGTTCACCAAATTATAGCCTTCCCTGGATAAACTGGTTATTAAGCCGCCCTCTCCCAAAACATAGGCACTCCCCATTGGCTTCATAAAAGAAAGAAAAGAAGCTGTCGCCATGGCACTGGTATAGACATTTTGCTCTGTGATATTAATTCCCATTTTTGCTACCTTATTGACTGTATCCAGTGGAGTGCGCTGACTATTATTGGTCATAAACAGGAATGGAATTTCCCTTTCCTGCAGTTTCTCAATAAATTTATCGGCCCCCGGGATCAAAGTATCATTCCCATAAATCACTCCGTCCATATCTATTAAAAATCCCTTTTTCATATTAAAATAATTTGGTTAACAGGTAAAATGTATTAAACACTAAAAGCTTATTAGATAAAATTCTCCTATAGCCTTATCCTCGCATTATTGGAATATTTTCCTTCTAAAATTTTAGTATAAAACTCTAAATCGCCCGGTTGTTGTTTATAATTGGTCATTAGCCTTCCCCATATTTCATTAAGGGGAAAACTGGAAACTTTGATTGTGGTATAAGTAGTTGTAGGATGCTTTGACTCATTTAACCCAATTTCAATATAATCTGTAGCAGGGTCATAGGTAACGTATTTAGCATATAAATTGTGCTTGATGAGCTCGACCAATTCTCCAGGTACATGTTTTGTAGATCTACATTCGCTAATCATTTTTTCCATGGAAGTTTTCAATAGAGAATTCACGTCACTTTGAGTTAAATAAGTCGCCATATTATAAAATTTAAAAATTATCAGTATATTAAAAAATTTTAAGATTAAAATGATAAATAAATTCTAAATTAGATATTATATTGTGTTTTAATACATTTTTTTAGTTAAAAATAAAACATTTACATATATATCATTAATTCCAACTTGTATACTTAATTTGATAAAATCAATCCCTAGAAATTTAGAAATCTTCAGATTAATAAGAATGAAAAAATCCATAGGAAAAAACATTTTAGATCTTTCCCAATCAAAAGACAGAAAAAGCTACTCATACTTTAATTCGGTATAGGCAGCCGTACCATGTTCGTGCATATCCAATCCTTCAATCTCTTCCTTCTCACTAACCCTAAGTTCACCCGACTTTTTCAGAACAAAGAAAATTCCTAAAGAGGTACTTGCCGCAAATATTCCAACGGCAGCAATCCCAATCATTTGAGACATAAACTGATCCCAACCCGCCAGATTTCCGAAGAGACCAACGGCAAGAGTTCCCCATATTCCGCAGGTAAGGTGTACTGATACTGCTCCTACAGGGTCGTCCAGCTTCCTTTTTTCCAGGAAAGAAATTGAAAGCACAATAAGAATTCCTGAAACCGATCCTATCAAAAATGCATCAAAAACTCCCATAACATCTGCAGAGGCTGTAATTCCAACAAGTCCACCCAAAATACCGTTAAGCACCATGGAAAGGTCATTAGCTTTGTATCTAATACGGGTAAAAATAAAACTACTTAAACCACCGGCAGAAGCAGCAATACATGTTGTGACCAGGACAAGAGAAGTCGCTCCCGGATCGGCAGAAAGTACAGAGCCCCCGTTAAAACCAAACCACCCGAACCAGAGCAGAAAGGCACCCACCGTGGACAGCGGAATACTATGGCCGGGAATAACCTTGATCACTCCCTCCTCAAATTTTCCAATGCGCGGTCCCAATAAATAAATCCCTATCAAAGCGGCCCAGCCACCTACAGAATGTACCATTGTAGAGCCTGCAAAGTCGTAAAAGCCCAGCTCATTCAGGAAACCCCCACCCCACTTCCACATTCCGGTAATGGGATATACCAGGCCCACGTAAAAAACAGCAAATAAAATGAAGCCGGTAAGTTTTATTCTTTCGGCTACTGCACCAGAGACTATGGTGGCAGCAGTTGCAGCAAACATTGCCTGAAATAGAAAATCTGTATAAAATGTATAGTTCCCTCCGGCGTATTCCGGAGTCAGACCATTTTCAGGAAGTGGTATTCCAAAGCCTAAAAAGCCAAAGAACCCACCCGCAAACAACTCTCCGGGATACATAAGGCTAAATCCTACAAGCGTATAGGTAAGAATGCCAATGATTATCACCATTACATTTTTAAAAAGTATATTGATAGTGTTCTTGGCTCTGGTAAGTCCTATTTCAAGAAGTGAAAATCCCAGGTGCATAATGAACACCAGAATGATACAGAGCATCATCCAAACATTGTTGATAGCAAAATTTACTTCTTCCATAATTAGTTCAGGGATTTTGTTCCGGTTTCTTTAGTTCTTATCCTGTAGGCTTCCTCTATTGAAGAGACAAATATTTTTCCATCTCCCACTTCACCAGTATGGGCCGACTTCAAAAGCACATCTACAGTTTCCTGCACTTTTTCCCCGGGAACTACTATAGAAAGCATTCGCCTTGGAACATCGGAAGTATTATATGCCACGCCCCTGTATACATGGCCATGTGTCTCATTACCTACCCCTGTTACATCCCAGAAGGTAAAGAAGATTATACCAATTTCCTGAAGAGCCCGCTTCACCTCCGCATACTTTTCACTTCGAATTATTACTTCTATCTTTTTCATATATATTATTTTTCAGGATAAATTTATAAAAAATAATGAAATGACCCCCAAAAATATAGGGGTGTTTTCATTTAAATATCCTAATTCTTATAATGCACCCCCTAAAATAATGGGGGTATGTTCAAAAATTAAATATTTTAAAGTATTTGATTTTGGTTAGTTTTTTTTTATTTTTTAAAAAGTGGGTACCAGAGGTATTTTTGGGTACCGTATAGCTACCTTATATGGAGAGAAAGACTTGACAATTTGACGAAAGGAGAGAAAATTCAAAATGGTGCAAAAACAAAAAAGCCTCTTTCCAATAGTATGGAAAAAAGCTTCTCATTGGTGTGATACTAATAAAATTAGTACCTCAACCACATATCCCAAATTAATGGGACACACAACACAACTTCATTATAGCGCAAAAAAAAGCTCCAATTTCTTAGAGCTTATTTTCTTTTGCAATTTTGCGGTCTGGACGAGACTCGAACTCGCGACCCCCTGCGTGACAG
>CAXAZV010000053.1:0-15007 GCA_963973375.1 uncultured Antarcticibacterium sp. | reverse complement strand
ATTTCTTACTTCACGATTGAATTAAAGGAAGAGATCCCTGCACATGTAAGGGGAAAGTTTGAAGACTGGATGTTTGGTTGTGATATATGCCAGGATGTATGCCCCTGGAACAAATTCTCAAAATCCCATAACGAGCCCTTGTTTGATCCCCACCCGCAACTGTTGGAAATGGATAAAAAGGAATGGCAGGAAATTACCCGGGAAACTTTCAATGAGATATTTAAAAAATCGGCAGTAAAGCGCACAAAATTTGAAGGCCTTAAAAGGAATATTAAATTTCTGGAAAAATAATATTTGTGATAACTTTTTTTGAGCTACAGTCCGTGGTCTAAATTATAATTTTATTAAAACTTACCGGCACGGTATGCCGCATTTTTACCGGTACGCCATCTTTCATCGCGGGCGATTGAATATTGAGTTTTTTAAGGATCCTTTCGGTTTCTTTGGTGAGCTTTTTATCGTGAGATCTTACCTGTATATTTTCGACCTTTCCGGTTTCAGAGATCTCAAACTGGGCATAAGCTTTCGTGCCAATTCCCATATTTAGTTTTGCAATATTCATTGTTTTGGTAATATGAAGCTTCAGGTCATTTTCAAAACACACTTTAGGATCTCCATCAGCACAATCTCCAATGGCTGGAGCAGTGTCAACTTCAGCGAGGTTGTAGGTTTCGGTTTGGGCCTGTAGGTTTGAAAAGATAAAAAAACAGATTAACGGAAGGAGGAATTTTGCGGTCATTTCTAATGGAATTTTAATAAATATAGTTTTTCTGTTTTAATTGAAAAAATCACCTCCGGGATTAATTGTTTCTTGTTTTTTTTATTGTTTCCAATGGAAGCTTACTACCTTTGTGTACTAGCCAAATTATCTATTCCATGAGTAAAGACAGTAAAAGACGGGAAGCTCTTATATATCACGCAAAACCAAAGCCCGGAAAAATTGAAGTTGTTCCAACAAAAAAATATTCCACCCAAAGAGACCTGGCCCTGGCTTATTCCCCGGGAGTAGCCGCTCCCTGTCTTGAAATTCAGAAAGATAAAGATAACGCCTATAAATATACAGCAAAGGGGAACCTTGTTGCCGTGATCTCCAATGGAACCGCAGTACTTGGATTGGGAGATATAGGTCCCGAGGCCTCAAAACCTGTGATGGAAGGAAAGGGATTGCTGTTCAAGATCTTTGCAGATATTGATGTTTTTGATATTGAAGTAGACACCAAGGATGTTGAAGCTTTTATAGCCACCGTAAAAAATATTGCACCCACTTTTGGGGGTATTAACCTGGAAGATATTAAAGCGCCCGAGGCCTTCGAGATTGAAAGAAGGTTAAAGGAGGAGCTGGATATTCCTGTAATGCATGACGATCAACATGGTACAGCCATAATATCGGCTGCTGCTTTGCTAAATGCCCTGGAGCTTGCAAAGAAAAAGATAGATAAAGTTAAAATAGTAATTAGCGGTGCCGGTGCGGCAGCGGTGTCCTGTACAAAACTGTACAAGGCTTTTGGTGCTAAAACCGAAAATATCGTGATGCTGGACAGCAAAGGGGTAATTCGGGCAGACCGGGCAGACCTTTCGGTTGAAAAACTGGAATTTGCCACTAAAAGAAAAATTGATACCCTGCAGGAAGCCATGAAGGATGCCGATGTCTTTGTTGGGCTATCCATTAAAGATATTGTAGATGTTAAAATGATCAAGAGTATGGCTAAGAGGCCCATTGTATTTGCAATGGCCAATCCGGATCCTGAAATTGAGTATGATCTTGCGGTCTCTGCCCGTAAAGATCTTATTATGGCTACAGGGCGAAGTGACCATCCTAACCAGGCGAATAAAGTACTTGGATTTCCGTTTATTTTCAGGGGCGCACTGGATGTAAGAGCTACAAAGATCAATGAAGAGATGAAAATGGCAGCCGTAAAAGCCCTTGCAAAGCTTGCCAAAGAGCCGGTGCCGGAGCAGGTGAATATCGCCTATGGAGAAACAAAGCTTCATTTTGGACCGGAATATATTATCCCCAAACCTTTTGACCCAAGGCTTATAGCCCGTGTTCCTCCCGCTGTGGCTCGTGCGGCCATGGAAAGTGGGGTAGCCCGTTTTCCTATTACAGACTGGGAGAAGTATGAAGAGGACCTTATGGAAAGAATGGGGAATGACAATAAGATCTCCCGACTCTTAATGAACCGGGCCAAAACAGATCCTAAGCGTATTGTTTATGCTGAAGCAGATCATCTGGATGTGCTTAAAGCCGCCCAGATAGTTCAGGAAGAAGGAATTGGGATACCTATTTTGCTTGGGAACAGGAAGGTCATCCTTGAATTAATGCGAGAGATAGATTTTGATCCTTCCAAAACTACTATCATAGACCCTCAGTCTAAAGATGTAACTGTAAAAAGGAATGCTTATGTAGATGCGTACTGGCAAACCCGTGCAAGAAGTGGGATCACCAAATTTGATGCTGAAAAACTAATGCGGGAACGCAATTACTTTGGAGCCATGATGCTTAATGAAGGTGATGCCGATGCTTTGCTATCCGGTTACTCCCGGGCTTATCCTACCGTTGTAAAACCTATGCTGGAATTAATAGGAATGGCTAAAGGTATAGACAGGATCGCTGCAACCAATTTAATGAATACCAAAAGAGGTCCGCTTTTTATAAGCGATACTTCAATAAATATTGATCCTTCGGCTAATGATCTGGCCAAAATTGCGCTTATGACAGCAAGAACCGTTAGACTTTTTGGATTGGAACCGGTGATAGGAATGATCTCTTACGCCAATTTTGGTTCCTCCAAACATCCACACGCCAAAAAAGTAAAAGAAGCTGTTGACTTATTGCACAAGGCTTCTCCAGATCTTAAGGTAGACGGGGAGTTACAAATAGATTTTGCCCTGAACAACGAAATGTTACAAAGCAAATTCCCCTTCTCTAAACTGGTGGGAAAAAAGGTGAATACTCTTATTTATCCCAACCTGGAGGCGGCAAACGGAACATATAAACTCCTTAAGGAATTGAATAAATCAGACTCTATTGGCCCTATTTTAATGGGTATGAAGCGTCCGGTTCACATCTTTCAATTGGGAGCAAGCGTAGAGGAAATGGTAAACATGTCCGCCGTAGCAGTAATAGATGCCCAGGAAAAAGAGAGAAGGTCGGGACAGGTTAAAAAATAAGAGTTTTTCCGTTAAAACTAAGGTCTTGGGGCTTTGGTTAATTTTAGTACATTTGAGTACTAACATTCAAAACACCTATGATCCATCATTTGAAGGGGAGAATGGTTGAAAAAAATCCTACGTATGTTGTAATAGATTGCAACGGCGTGGGGTACATGGTTCATATCTCCCTACATACTTTTTCTTTGCTCAATGATGCGGGCGAGGCAATAGAACTATTTACTCATTTACAGGTAAAAGAGGATTCTCACAGCCTTTTTGGTTTTCGGGAAAAATCTGAAAGAGACCTTTTTCGTTTATTGATCTCGGTCTCGGGAGTGGGAGCAAGTACCGCCCGTACTATGCTTTCCTCTATTGAGCCTAAAAATATTATGGAAGCCATAGCAAGTGGTGATGCCGCAACTGTTCAAAGGATAAAAGGCATTGGCGCGAAAACGGCCCAACGTGTTATTTTAGAGCTCAAAGATAAGGTGTTGAAAGTGTTTGGGGAAGGGGAAGTTTTTACTTCTCAAAACAATACAAACAAGGAAGAAGCGTTATCAGCATTAGAGACTTTAGGGTTTGCGCGCAAACCGGCAGAGAAAGTTGTAGAAAAGATCCTGAAGCAAACCACAGACCCTACCGTGGAAACTATTATCAAGCTGGCTTTAAAGAATTTATAATTTCATTTTATTACCATTGAGGAATTATTACTTGAAATTGTTTCGGTATTTTGTCTTTTGTTTTATATGGTTAACTGTTTTCTCTTCAAATTTATTTGCACAGGATCCGGTCACCGCTCAGGACACTACCCGTACGGGTTATGCTACGGGCACCCTTACATTGCCCAATCCGGGCAGTATAATTTCAGCCTATGAGTATGATCCTATCCTTGACCGCTACATCTACACCCAGCGTTTGGGCAGGTATGACCTCACAGTTCCCCTTGTTTTAACTCCTGAAGAATACCAACAACTTGTTCTTGAAGAAGAGATCAGGAATTATTTCCGTTTAAAAAATAATGCCATAGCCGGGAACAGGGAAGGAGACCCGGAAGTGCAACAGGATCTCCTGCCTAGCTACTATGTGAATTCCGGCTTTTTTGAAAGCATTTTTGGAGGGCAGGAAATTGAAGTGGTTCCCCAGGGAAGCGTGGCTATGGATCTTGGATTGTTGTACACAAAGCAGGATAATCCAGCCTTTTCACCGCGCAACAGAAGCAATCTTACTTTTGATTTTGACCAGCGTATTCAACTTAGCCTGCTTGGGCAGGTAGGAACAAGATTGCAGGTGCTTGCCAATTATGACACCGAATCTACTTTTGATTTTCAAAACCAGTTGAGGCTGGCCTATACTCCCACAGAGGATGATATTGTTCAAAAAATAGAGATTGGAAACGTAAACATGCCCCTTAACAGCGCTTTGATTCAGGGGGCACAAAGCCTCTTTGGTTTCAAGACAGAGCTGCAGTTTGGGAAGACGCGCATTACAGGAGTTTTTTCTGAGCAAAAATCTGAACGCCGTACGGTGAATGTGGAAGGAGGGGCAACCATTGAGGAGTTTGAGCGCTTTGCCATAGATTATGACCAGGACCGCCACTTTTTCCTCGCACACTTTTTCAGGGATAAATATGATGATGCCCTGGAAAACTACCCTTTTATAAATTCCAATGTGCAAATACAGCGCATTCAGGTTTGGGTTACAAACCGCACCAATAATATTCAGAATTTAAATGATACCCGCAATATTGTGGGTATTCAGGATCTGGGAGAAACCAATATCCCCGGTAACATAGGCCTCGAGACTGTGCCAGGTGGCTTCTTTAACCGGCCGGCTTCAGCGTATCCCGATAATGCAAATAATGATCTGAATCCATTTGGAATTACAGGTGCAGCCGAATCTTTACTTACTCCCGCAATTCGCGATATTTCTACCGTGCAAAGCGGTTTTGGCGCACTCACAGTTGCCGAAGGTATAGACTATGCAAAACTTGAAAATGCACGGCAGTTAAGGCCCAATGAATATACCCTTAATACAAGATTGGGTTATATTTCCCTTAACCAGCGGTTGAGTAATGATGAGGTGCTTGCAGTTGCATATCAATATACCATAAACGGGCAGGTGTACCAGGTGGGTGAATTTGCCAATGACGGGGTAGATGCCAATATTACCTCCGGTGACGGAGAAGGCGTAAGGGTGAACCAGAACCTGGTAGTGAAATTATTGAAGAGTACGGTAACCAATGTGAATGAACCCATCTGGGACCTGATGATGAAAAACATCTACAGCCTTGGAGCTTTCCAGTTGGAAAGGGATGATTTCAGGCTTAACATTCTTTATACAGACCCTCAACCTTTAAACTATATTACCCCTGTAGAAGGAGCCAATGTCCCGCTGCCCGAAGATGTGGCAGAGACAACGCTGCTGCGGGTTTTTAATCTGGACCGGTTGAACTTCACCAATGATCCTGTTGTGGGTGGTGACGGTTTCTTTGATTATGTTCCGGGAATCACCATAGACCCACAGAACGGACTTGTAATCTTTACCACTGTTGAACCTTTTGGAAAACATCTTTTTGAAAAACTGGATAATACCCCCAACAGCGGGCCGGAAAATTATAACCTTCCGGAAACCTATAATGCCAATCAGGAAAAATATGTTTTCCGCTCCTTATATCGTACCACCAAGATACAGGCCGAGCAGGAAGATGCTGATAAGAATAAGTTTCAGCTTAAAGGAAGATATAAATCCAGCCAGGTTGAAGGGATCCCTATTGGTTTTAACCTTCCGCAGGGATCGGTTACCGTTACAGCCGGGGGCCGCGTGCTTCAGGAAGGGGTAGATTATGTGGTAAATTACCAAATGGGAAGAGTGCAGATCATTGATGACGCGCTACTTGCATCCAATATTCCTATTCAGGTATCCACTGAAAATAATGCCCTTTTTGGTCAGCAATCAAAACGATTTATGGGGGTTGCCGTTGAGCATATGTTCAATGAAAAATTCCTTGTAGGTGGTACCTTCCTTAGTTTAAAAGAAAGGCCGCTTACCCAAAAAGCCAATTATGGCTATGAGCCTGTGAACAACTCTATTTATGGCCTCAATGCTATTTACAATACAGAGGTGCCATTCCTTACACGCCTGGTAAACAAGTTGCCGAACATTGATACAGATGTTGTTTCCAATTTTTCGGTTCGCGGGGAATTTGCCTATTTACAACCCGGCGCACCCAATGTGAATGATTTTGACCAGAAGGCTACCACTTATATTGATGATTTTGAAGCTTCTCAAACTACCATTTCTGTAAACAACCCATTGGGATGGGAACTTTCAAGCGCGCCTCTTGGTTTTGGGGGAGAGCTGGCCAACGGTGATCTGGCTACCGGATACAAGCGGGCAAAACTTGCCTGGTACACCATAGATCCTATATTTTACAGCAGCCGCCGGCCAGATGGAATTTCAGAAGCAGATCTTTCCAGTTATGTTTCGAGACGGGTTTTTCTAAATGAAATATTTCCAAATACGGATGTGATCCAGGGGCAACCCCAGGTGATCTATACTATGGATGTGGCATATTTTCCAGGAGAACGCGGGCCTTACAATTTTAACCCTGCCTCTGCCGGTGGGAACAATCTTCCTAACCCCCGCCAAAATTTTGGTGGCATGTCCCGGGCTATAAATTCTACCAATTTTGAACAATCCAATGTAGAGTTCATAGAATTCTGGCTTATGGACCCGTTCATATATCCTGAAAATGCTAATAATACTGGCGGTACCATCACCTTTAATCTGGGAAATATTTCTGAAGATGTCCTTAAGGACGGTCGCAAACAATATGAAAATGGATTGCCTGTAGATGGTAGTACATTAAATACTGTAAGTACTCCCTTCGGAAGGGTGCCTGCAAACCAGTCGCTTATTTATGCATTTGACAGTGATGGGGTTGCACGCCAAAATCAGGATGTGGGTTATGACGGTTTAAGTGATGCCGATGAGGCCTTGCAATTCCCGAATTTTTCCAATCTGCCGGATCCTTCTGGTGATAATTATGAGTATTTTCTTAACAGGACAGGAAATGTTGTTGAGAGGTATAAGAATTACAACGGGATAGACGGCAACTCTCCACCTGAGGTAGGAAATACCAGTAGGGGGAATTCCACGCTTCCCACTGTAGAGGATCTTAATAGGGACAATACTATGAATACCATAGACAGCTATTTTGAATATGATATCAAGCTGTTCCCCGGTATGAATATAGATAACAACCGGTACATAACCGATGTGAAGGAAGTAAATGCCCCGCTTCCCAACGGGCAGGAAATTCCTGTAAGATGGGTACAGTTCAAGGTGCCAATTTTTGAACCTACAGATTCCAAAGGAGGAATTGCCGATTTCCGGTCTATTCGTTTCATGAGAATGTTCCTTAATGATTTCCAGGAAAGCACTATTCTTAGATTTGGAACTATGGAATTGGTGCGTGGTGATTACCGCCGGTACAACAGGAGTTTAAACCCTGCCACTCCAAGACAACCTGTAGATAATGAGGGTACATTGTTTGAAGTTTCTGCGGTAAATATAGAGGAAAATGAAAACCGCCAGCCCGTTCCCTATGTATTGCCTCCGGGAGTAGTAAGGGAAGAGCTTTTTAATAACAACACCAACATAAGACAAAATGAGCAATCGCTTTCCCTACGGGTTTGCGGATTGGAGCCTCAGGATTCCCGCGCGGTTTACAAGAATTTCCAGGTAGATATGCGCCAGTATAAGAACCTTGAAATGTTCCTGCATGCTGAGTCCCTGGTAAATGAGATCGCCCTTAAAGACGGGCAGCTGGTTGCATTTATAAGAATGGGAACAGATTTTACAGATAATTACTATCAAATAGAGATCCCGCTTACCGCTACTTCGTTTGGAGCAGCTACGGGAGATGAGATCTGGCCTGCTTCCAACCGCTTGCTGTTGCCCCTTGAAGTTTTGCAAAAAGTGAAAACAGCGGTTTTGGGAGACCCTTCTCTGAGATCTACAGAGATCAATTATTTTGATCAGGATCTAAATCCTGCCAATGCAGAAGATCCTTATGAAATTGGCCGTTTGCGTATAGGTATAAAAGGTAATCCGAGTTTTGGAAACATCAGGCTGTTAATGCTGGGTCTTAAGAACGGAAGTTCCTTAAACAGCGCGGCCGATATTTGTGGCGAAGTATGGTTCAATGAACTTCGGCTTTCTGAACTTGACAATGAAGGCGGCTGGGCAGCTATCCTTAATATGGATGCCAATCTTGCCGATTTTGCTTCAGTTTCAGCTACCGGAAGAAAAAGTACCATTGGATTTGGTAACCTTGAACAGGGGCCAAATCAACGAAGCAGGGAAGATCACCAGCAGTACGATGTGGTTACAAATATTAATATGGGCCAGCTCTTGCCTGCAACCTGGGGGGTACAGGTGCCTTTCAATTACAGCAGGGGAGAAGAGCTTATCACCCCAAAATTTGACCAGGAATTCCTGGATCTGGAACTTGAAAACAGGCTGGATGCTATTGAAGATCCGGCTGAAAGGGACAGGGTAAAAGAACAATCACAAATCTATACCAAACGCCAGAGCGTGAATGTAATTGGCCTGCGCAAGGACCGCACCGGCGAGCGTAAACCTATGCCTTATGATATTGAGAATTTCGCACTTACCGGTTCCTATAATCAGGTAGATCACCGCGATTTTGAAATAGAGGAAGCACTTAGCCAGAATGTAAGGGTAGGAGCAACCTATGATTATAGTTTTGCCCCAAAGGTAATAGAGCCGTTTAAAAATGTAGCCGTACTGGACAGCAGCGAGTATTACTCACTGGTGAAAGATTTCAATTTTAATCCGCTGCCTACAAACATTACTTTAAATTCCAATATTTTCAGACAGTACAATGAACAGAAATTTCGCGAGATCTCTTTAAGTGAGAACGACATAGGAATCCCAACCTTGTACCAGCGCAATTTTATGTTTGAATGGCAGTACCGGGTAAATTACAATTTGACCAAATCTTTACAATTCAGTTTCAATGCCAGCAATAACCGACTGGTGCGAAATTATATAGATGAGAATAATATAGCCGATAATACTATTGGGATATGGGATGATTTCTTTGAAATTGGAGACCCCAATCAACATTTCCAAACCCTGCAGTTAAATTATGAACTGCCCTTTAGTAAGATCCCGGTGTTGAGGTTTGTAAAGACCACCTATTCATATACGGGAGATTTCCAATGGCAAAGGGGCTCTGAAGTATTCAAAACTTTGGAAGGCATCCCGGATCTTGGAAATTCGGTTCAAAATGCAAGGATCCATCAGGTGAATGCAAATATGGACATGCAAACCCTGTATAAATATTTAGGATTGGTACCAAGAAAGGCCACTCCAACAACGGTGCAGCAAAGAAGTGCGGCGGTGCCAACCCTCACCCCAAATGAGGGTCAAAAACCGGCCCAGGAACCTGCGCTTAGTTCGGCAGATAAAACCTATAACACATTTATAGGTCTTGCTACTGCTATTCAAAGATTACAGGTAACCTACAGGCAGAATGAGGGGATCTTTCTGCCGGGATATACGCCCAGCATTGGTTTTATGGGAACCCTGCAGCCTACCACAGGATTCACATTCGGGCTACAGGAAGATGTTCGGCAACTGGCAGCTCGACGCGGCTGGTTAACCCTTTTCCAGGAATTCAATCAACAATACACCGCGGTTAAGAACCAGCAACTTGATATGCAGGCTTCCTTAACTCTTATCCCGGAAATGACCATAGATTTGAATGCAAACAGGATCTATTCACAAACCTATTCAGAAAATTACAGGGTTAATCCGGGAAGTTTGGATTATCAATCCCTGAACCCGTACACTTTCGGAAATTTCACAATTTCAACGATCATGGTAAGAACGGCCTTTGCTTCCAGCAACGCAGCTTTTTCTGAAACCTTTGAGACCTTCCGCGAAAACAGGATCGAGATCGCCCGCAGGCTTGCGGTTGAAAATGGTTTTGATCCTAATAATACAGATGCTGAAGGTTATCCAATTGGCTTTGGCAGGTCCAGCCAGGCAGTGCTTATTCCCGCGTTCCTTTCGGCTTACACCGGTGCAAGCGCCTCGGCCGTTAAGATGGGGGCATTCCGAGATATGCCGCTTCCAAACTGGGATATTAAATATACCGGTTTAATGAGGATGGACTGGTTTAAAAAGAACTTCAGAAGGTTCTCTCTTAACCACGGTTACAGGTCTGGTTACACCATTAATCAATACCAGAGCAATCTTGATTTTGATCCTTTGAACCCGTATGAATTCAACCAGGCAAATAATTTCAAGAACAAGCTTTTATTTTCAAATATCAATTTAACCGAATTGTTCAGCCCGCTTATTCGGGTAGACCTTGAGACCACCAATTCTATAAGGGTACTTGCTGAAATTAAAAAGGACCGTGCTCTTTCCCTGAGCTTTGACAATAATCTTTTGACTGAAATTAAAGGAAATGAATATGTGCTGGGGCTGGGTTACAGAATCCCGGATCTTAGGATAACTACCAATATTGCCGGAAGGCAAAGGATCCTGAGTAGCGATCTTAATTTTAAAGCAGATGTTGCCTACCGTAAGAACATAAATATCATAAGGTACCTGGATCTTGAGAACAGCCAGGTAATAGCAGGGCAGGACCTGTGGGCCATAAATTTCACGGCAGATTATGCCCTGTCAAAAAACCTTACAGCCCTGGTTTACTATGACCATACCTTCTCAAAATATGCTGTTTCCACTGCCTTTCCACAAACCACTATTCGCTCTGGGGTAACCCTTAGATATAATTTCGGAAATTAAATCAATGCAGTTGTAGCAAACCCAATAAAAAATTAACTTTGTCTCTATAAAAAACCAATCTTATGAATGTTCCGCAAGAATTAAAATACACCAAAGATCACGAATGGGTGAGAATTGAAGGCGATATCGCTACAGTAGGAGTTACAGATTTTGCCCAGGGTGAATTAGGTGATATAGTATATGTTGAGGTAGAAACAGTAGGAGAAACCCTTGAGAAAGAAGAGGTTTTTGGAACTGTTGAAGCAGTAAAAACAGTATCCGATCTTTTTTCTCCACTTTCAGGAGAGATCATTGAGTTCAATGAAAGCCTTGAAGACACGCCTGAAAAAGTGAATTCAGATCCTTATGGAGATGGTTGGATGGTAAAGATCCGGATCTCAGATCAGGACCAGTTGGCAGATCTTTTAAGCGCATCAGACTATAAAGAGATTATTGGCGGCTAGGATCATCTTGATCATAGCCATAGGCTATACCCTGTTAATCACAACCTTGTCCCTTGTTCAATTGGGTAAGATATCTGTGGGAGATTTTAATCCTACAGATAAGATGATGCATGCAGGAGCATATTTTGGACTGGCATTTTGCTGGTTCTTCTATCTTTTCATAAAAAAGCAGGAATCTTATAATTTCAGGAAGGGATTTGTTAAAGTTTCTGTGCTTGTAGTGTTATTTGGTATATTAATTGAGGTTTTACAGGGAGCTCTTACCACGTACAGAGAACCCGATTGGGCTGATATTGTGGCAAATACTATAGGTGTGATGATCGCATTGGGATTTTTTATTCTCTTCAGGAATTTTCTTAACCATGTAAAACGCCAGATAAGTTCATTTTTATGAAAAATATTTTTACATTAGCAACCTTTATTAATCATTAACGAATTATGGAACCCAAGAAAAATCCAAAAGCCGATTTAACCAAGCGAAGTGTGCTCTTCCTGCAATTGGGTCTTATCCTAGTACTTCTTATTACATGGCAAGCCATTGAATGGAAAACCTATGATAGATCTGATATAGATACGGGACAGTTAAATCTGGACGACCTTGACGATGAGGAAATCCCAATCACCGAAATCCTTAACACGCCTCCACCACCACCGCCACCACCACCGGCACCGGAGATCATTGAGATCGTAGAAGATGAAGAAGAGGTTGAAGAGGATGTTATTGAGTCTACAGAGACCACCCAGGATGAGATCATTGAAGTAAGAGAAGTGGTTGAAGCACCTGTGGAAGAAGAAATTGCAGATGTTCCGTTTGCCGTTATTGAAAACGTGCCAATTTTCCCTGGTTGTGAGAGTATGACCAACAATGAGGCCCGTAAAAAATGTATGAGTGAAAAGGTACAGGAATTTGTAACCCGTAGATTTAATACAGATCTTGGAAGCCAGTTGGGTCTTACCGGTGTAAACCGTGTGATCGTGGTTTTCAAAATTGACAAAACTGGAGCTATTACAGGAGTTCGTGCACGTGCACCACACCCAAGACTTGAGCAGGAAGCTGCGAGAGTAATTAATATGCTTCCTAAAATGCAACCTGGTAAACAACGTGGTAAAGCGGTTGGGGTAAGTTATTCCCTTCCTATCGTATTCCAGGTACAGGATTAAGCTTAAAAAAATAGAATAGAATATATTCCCGGATTGCCCTGCAGTCCGGGAATTTTCTTTTCCGGTCATAGCCTGCTGTAAAATAAAAAATTTGGTATCTTTCGGGTATAAGAACCCGGTTAGATTTCTATTCCCTCTATGAAATATTTTGGTTTCCTCCTCTTTATTTTCCTTCCCCTGCAAGGGATGTCCCAAACAAATAATACGGTATTAGAAACCTATCCGCTTTTTACAGAGTGTGAGGCATCCGGGTTTCAGGAAGAAAAGCAATGTTTTAATAACACCCTGCGCAGCCTGGTGCTTGAAAATTTTGTGTTGCCTTCAAAGGTGACCGAAGAAAATTACACCGGGGAAATGTTGGTCCTGTTTGAAGTGGACAAAGAAGGGGTTTTTAAGGTCCTCTATGTAGATGCTATCTATCCCGAATTAAAAGAAGAGATGCTGCGGGTTTTTGCAGCGCTTCCGGTGGTGCAGCCACCTACCTATAACGGCAAGCCAACCTATGCGCAGTTCAGGATGCCAATACGCATTCCGCTGGATCAAAATATACCCGAACCCAGGCCTGTAACTACCCTTGATGATACCCCGGTGGTTAAAATTGATACTGTACCGGCAAAGCCCGGGATCCTGGAAGAATATGACGCCATAAAGTCTAAAAGTTTTTACAACAGGGAAGCACAAAGCAACCTTAATATCCCATTCTCTCACGAAAGATACAGCCGCTTTGATGCCCAAATGAACCACATAGGGACCAATTCCCATACCGCATCCAAGCCTTTCTTATATAGTGATGTTTCCCCGTATTACGATTTTGATGCTGAAAATGCCAAATTGCAAAAGCCTGCAAATTCCTGGTTAGGCCGTAAGCTCTGGAATGAACATCTTGTGCAGTTCCAGGGAGAAAATTACTGGTTTACCGGAGACCTTGTGCTGGACCTGCAATTGGGAAAAGACTTTCAAAGCGATTTTGATTTCACCTATAACAATACCCGGGGAGCGGTTTTCCAGGGAGGCCTGGGTAAGAACTTTAATTTCTATACCGTAGTATTTGAAAGTCAGGCGCGGTTTGCCGATTACTACAACCAGTTTGCTGAAAGTATACAGCCTTTCATGGGCAGTGGCGTGGCCATTGTGCCGGGAAGGGGAATTGCCAAGGATTTTATGGACAATGGGTATGATTACCCGGTGGCTGAAGGTTACTTGTCCTACAGCCCTGCCGAATTCTTTGATGTACAATTTGGTCACGGCAATAACTTTATTGGAGACGGCTACCGTTCCCTGCTTATGAGTGACAATGCCAGCCCGCATCCTTACTTAAAACTGAATACAAGTTTCTGGAAACTGAAATATACCAATACCTGGATGTCCCTGCGGGATGTAAGGGAAGAAGTGTCGGCCGAGGGTTCTTACCGCACCAAATATATGGCTACGCATTACCTTAGCCTTAACCTCTCAAAACGTTTCAATCTTGGGTTGTTTGAATCTGTAGTATGGCAAAATGACAACGGGCGTGGGTTTGACGTAAACTACCTCAATCCCGTGATCTTTTACCGCTCCATAGAATTCTCTACCGGCGCCCGGGGTGGTAATGCAATTATGGGCCTTACCGGGAAGTATAAGATCAATAACAGCCTCAACGCTTACGGGCAATGGGTGATAGATGAGTTCTCCTCCGGCGACGTTTTTGGCGGGGCAGGGAGCTGGAAGAATAAACTCGGTTTTCAACTGGGAATGAAATATTTCAATGCCTTTAACGTGCAGGATCTTTACTTGCAGGCAGAATACAACCAGGTGCGGCCATACACCTATTCCCATAATTCAATCGTATTAAACTACGGGCATAACAACCAGTCTATGGCGCATCTCTGGGGTGCCAATTTCAGGGAAGTGGTGGCCATTGCCCGGTACCAAAAGGACCGCTGGCTGGGAAGTGCAAAACTGGTCATTGGCGAGCGCGGATTTGATTTTAATACGTTGGATGATAATGCCTATTACGGCGGAAACATTTACAGGAGCGAGCGCGAAAGAGCCTTTGAAACAGGAGTAAAAATAGGGCAGGGAAATACCACTACCTCTGTTTTTACTGAACTTGAAGCCGGTTATATTGTAAATCCCGTAACCAACCTGAAGTTGTTCGCGGGAATGATCTACCGCAATTTCGACCCCCAAATAAACACCGCCAATACCTTTAACCAAAACACCCTCTGGCTTAATATAGGATTGCGCACAGATATCTTTAACTGGTATTATGATTATTAGGGTTTAGGATCAAAAGGGAACAATAGAAAGTTGCATTAATATGATTGCTAATCGTATTAAATCCACAGACAAATAATAAAATTAAAGAGGGTGAAAATTTTTAAAATCATTTCAATTCTTATACTAACAGTTTTTTTAATTACCGT
>CAXAZV010000052.1:0-15071 GCA_963973375.1 uncultured Antarcticibacterium sp. | reverse complement strand
CCAGGAATCCATTAAGCGCTGTATGGAAATTGCCGCGGCAGGCGGCCATAATATTATTTTAATAGGGCCACCCGGTGCAGGAAAGACCATGTTGGCAAAGCGCCTGCCAAGTATACTGCCACCTATGACACTTCACGAAGCACTGGAAACCACAAAAATTCACAGTGTGGTAGGTAAGATAAGAGAAAACGTTGGGCTAATGTCTCAACGTCCTTTTCGTAGTCCCCATCATACAATTAGCGATGTTGCCCTGGTAGGAGGTGGTACATATCCTCAACCGGGAGAGATCTCTCTTTCTCATAACGGGGTGTTGTTTTTGGATGAATTGCCAGAATTCAAACGGGGTGTCCTGGAAGTAATGAGGCAACCGCTTGAAGACAGGGAAGTAACGATATCCCGTGCAAAATTTACTGTAACCTATCCATCCAGCTTTATGCTGGTGGCAAGCATGAATCCCAGCCCCAGTGGATATTTCAATGATCCTCATGCACCCATGAGCTCTTCTCCGGCAGAGATGCAGCGTTATTTAAGTAAAATAAGCGGGCCACTTCTGGACCGTATAGATATTCACATTGAAGTAACCCCTGTACCTTTTGAAAAGTTAAGTGAAGAAAGAAAAGGGGAGAGTAGTGTAGAGATCAGAAAAAGGGTAACCAGCGCAAGGCAATTGCAAACAGAAAGATTTCGCGATTTTGAGAACATACATTACAATGCACAAATGGGCGTAAAGCAGATCAATGCTTTTTGCCAGCTGGAGGCAGGTTCCAAGCAATTGCTTAAAACTGCTATGGAACGCCTCAATCTTTCGGCTCGGGCTTATGACAGGATCCTAAAGGTCTCCCGTACCATTGCAGATCTTGAAGGCGCCCCAAATATAGAGGGAGCCCATATAAGTGAGGCTATTCAATACCGTAGTCTTGATCGCGAAGGCTGGTTAGGTTAATAATTTCTTACTTTTTATTTCCTTATTTTAGATTTTAATACATTTGGAAAAACTAATTCCATACAAGCCCCTAATAATGAAAAATATACTCTCTGTTCTTATACTCGTTTTTTTCTTTGGATGTAAAGGCGAAGACCGATTAAAATCTGAAAACGGAAATGGATCCCAGGACAGTGCGGCAAGTTCAGTCCTTTCCATTGATGCTCTCTTAAGTGAAGACAGAGTTGAAATGAATCTTGAAGAGGCCAATAAACTTGCCAATCTCCCGCTGGCTTGTTTAAATACTCAATATCCAAATAAACTGGGGCAAACTCTTGGCAGTGATAAGGACCTTTTATCACCTATAGACCTGCATCCTGCATTTTACGGTTGCTTTGACTGGCATTCCTCGGTTCACGCGCATTGGTCGCTGGTACGCTTGTTAAAACGATATCCAAAACTGGAGAAAGCATCAGATATAAAGGAAAAATTGGAAAAATCCCTCACCAAAGAAAATATTGAAAAGGAGATGGAATATTTTAGTAAGGAACATAACCTGGATTATGAGCGCACTTACGGATGGGCCTGGCTACTTAAGCTTTCAGAAGAACTTTACACCTGGGATACCGATATGGGAGCGGAACTCTCAGCAAATATTAAACCTCTTGCAGATCTTATTGAACAGCGCTTCGCAGATTTTCTTCCTAAACTCAACTACCCTATTAGGGTGGGAGAGCATACCAATACGGCCTTTGCATTAAGTTTTGCTTATGATTATGCGGTGGTTACAGAAAATGCAGAATTTAGAGCGCTCATAGAAAAAAGAGCCCGCGATTTTTATTTAACAGATAAAGGATGCCCTATCACCTGGGAGCCCAGTGGTTTTGATTTTTTATCTCCCTGTCTTGAGGAGATTGACATTATGAGAAAAGTTATTCCTAAAGCAGCTTTTTTTCTCTGGTTGGATAATTTCATGCCTCAACTTAAAGAGCCGGAATTTGCTTTGGCTGCAGGTGAGGTGTCAGATCGTGAAGATGGAAAACTGGTACACCTGGACGGTTTAAATTTTAGCCGCGCTCGTGTTTTTTATGGCCTTATGAACCAATATCCCAATGATTTTGCCCACCTTAGAAAATTGGGAGACCAGCATGTTAACCATTCTTTTCCAAATTTGGTGGACGATAGTTATGAGGGGGGACATTGGTTAGGAAGTTTTGCAATTTACGCACTGGAGGAATCTAAAAAGGCCAGGTGAGCTGGCTAAAAAATGTAGGACCCGGGGTTTTGGTCTCCGCGGCTTTTATAGGGCCTGGGACTGTTACAGTTTGTACTCTTGCAGGAGTTAATTTTCAATATGCCCTTTTATGGGCATTATTGCTTTCTATACTGGCTTGTGTTATTCTTCAGGAAATGGCGGCCAGGTTGGGCATCATAGCCCAAAAGGGCTTGAGCGAGTGTATAAGGGCAGAAATTAATAACCCTTTTATAAAGTTATTTTCCATCATCTTAATATTCTCTGCCATAGTAGTAGGAAATGCTGCGTATGAAGCCGGGAATATTACCGGAGCCGTGCTTGGAATTACCGCAATTGCTCCATCCCTTTCCTTTGAAATAGGACAATTTACCATAAACCTGTGGAGTTTAATTGTAGGGGCAATTGCTTTTAGCCTTTTATCTTTAGGAAACTACAAACTCCTGGAAAAAGTTTTTATTGGTCTTGTGACCTTAATGAGCATTTCCTTTATAGTTACTGCTTTCCTGGTTAAACCTGATATTTCCGCAATATTAAAAGGCTTGTTTGTTCCCTCAACGGGTTCTGCAGGTATTCTAACTGTTATTGCATTGGTGGGGACTACAGTGGTGCCTTACAACCTGTTTTTACACGCTTCTCTGGTAGGTGAGAAATGGAAAGAACCCGGAGACCTTAAAATTGCCCGAAAGGAACTAACCTGGGCCATTGTCCTGGGGGGTATTGTGTCCATGGCTATTGTTATTTCTGCCGCAGCACCCAATTTACCGGAGGTAACCTCTGTCGAAGATTTGGCCAAAGGCCTGGAACCCCTGTACGGCCAATACGCCACATGGTTTATAGCATTGGGGTTACTGGCAGCGGGAATAACTTCATCTATTACAGCACCGCTTGCGGCGGCTTATGTGGTGAGGGGAATGCTGGGTTGGCAGGGAGGTTTGGGTTCCTTTAAATTTAAGAGTGTTTGGGCGGGAATCCTTATTCTGGGAGTGGTCTTTTCTTCACTGAGATTTCAGCCAATAGAAATTATAAGATTTGCGCAGGTAGCCAATGGGATTCTCTTGCCGGTAATTGCAATTTTCTTATTTTGGATTGTAAATAAAGAAAGCGTACTGGGAAAGTACAGAAATACCGTTTGGCAGAATGTATTGGGAGTTATTATTATAAGCATTACTATTTTCCTGGGAGCTAAATCCATTTTCACCGTATTACAATCACTTTAAATAAATAAGCTATGAATTTTATACACATAAATTGCGATCTAGGAGAAGGCGGGGAAAGGGATGAAGATCTTATGCAGCTTATTTCTGCCTGTAATATTGCTTGTGGAGGTCATGCGGGAACCGTGGAAAGTATGCATGATACAGTTGCTCTGGCTATGAAAAATAATGTGCAAATGGGTGCACATCCTTCTTATCCCGATAAGGAAAACTTCGGAAGGTTTTCCCTGGAAATGGAACCGGAAGATCTAAAACAAACCCTTGTTGCGCAGATCTTAAGTCTTAAACAAATTGCCGAAGCTGAAGGTGGATTCCTCACTCATGTAAAACCCCATGGAGCACTTTATAATGATGCTGCCAAGGATGAAAAAACAGCGCAGATAATCATAGATTCGGTGTTGGAATTTGAGGAAAAATTGCCATTATTTGTACCTGAAAATTCAGTTATTTCCCGCCTGGCAAAAGGTCAAATTGGGGTGATCTTTGAGGCGTTTGCAGACAGGAATTATCAAGAGAATTACCAGCTGGTTTCACGAGTAAAATCCAATGCCATTATAACTGAAAAAGAGGAGGTTTTTAACCACCTTTTCTCCATGTTTTTTAACAAGGAAATTACCTGTGAAAATGATAAAAAAATACCCTGTGATGCATCCACTTTTTGTGTGCATGGAGATACCCCAAATTCGGTAGAGATCCTGCAATACTTAACCGAGAAATTCAGGGAAAAAAATATAGAAATTTGGAAGGCTCCATAATAAAATATCCGGTTGTAAAACCAATGGGGGAGCGCTCAATTTTGATAGAATTTGAGCCGCAGATAAGCGAAATTTGCCTGGAAAAAGTTCTTTTTTATAAAAATCAACTGGAAAATTTTTACCTTAAAGAAACGGTTGAGGTTATAAATACATATAACTCGTTATTAATTATTTACGCATCCAATATAGAGAATGTCTATGATGAGTTGCTAGGGGTAAAAGAGGTGCTTTCCGGTACGAATATAGTGAAAAAACTTAAATCTAAACTTCATCATATACCTGTGTGTTATGACCCCGAATTTGGATTGGATCTCCCTTATATTTCAGAACAAAAAAAGCTTACTCAAAAACAGATTATAGGCCTTCATTCAGTCCCCGTATATACGGTCTATTTCACAGGGTTTTTACCCGGATTTTTATACCTTGGAGGCCTTGATGAAAAGCTGCAAATCTCTCGCCGGGAAAGTCCCCGAATGTTAGTCTCAAAAGGTGCTGTAGGAATAGGAGAAAAACAGACCGGAATTTACCCAAAATCAAGTCCCGGAGGCTGGCAAATAATTGGTAATTCTCCCGTCAATTTTTTTGATAAAAATCAGGATCCTCCCTGTGAAATTTTAGCCGGCGATAAAGTGAAATTCTATGCTGTTACCAGGAGCGAATATGATGTTATTTTTAATGAGGTTAAAAGTGGTAAATTTCATTTAAGAAGTGAAAAATATGAAGGCTGAAATTGAAGTTTTACAACCCGGATTATTTTCCACAATTCAGGATAAGGGCCGCTTTGGTTACATGAAATACGGCGTGCCCATGAGTGGTCCTATGGATTCAAATTCTTACCATTTGGCAAATCTTATTTTAAATAATAAACCGGGAATTGCGGTGATGGAGATCACCCAAATGGGTCCCGTTTTAAAATTTTTACATTCCGGTTATTTAGTAATTACAGGTGCAGATTTAAAACCGAGAATCAATAAAAATTTAATAAGAAATTATATTCCCTATTTTTTCAAAGTAGGAGATGAGTTGAGTTTTGGTGGCCGGCAAAATGGCTGCAGATGTTATTTGGCTGTTTCAGGAGGTTTCAATACACGGGAAATATTTGGAAGCCAAAGCTGGTATGAAGGTATAACAGATCATTTTCATCTTGGAAAAGGGATGAGACTTGAATTTAACGGGAGTACATCTATCCCTTCCGGAAATGCCTCTGTAAAATATGAAACCTTACAATTTAAAAAAGAGGAAATTCAGGTATTTCCCGGGCCAGAGTATGATAAGTTGCCGGATATATTAAAAACCGAGATCCTGTCTCACAAGTTTAAAATAGACAAGCAAAATAACCGGATGGCAGTTCAGCTGGAAGAATTAGTATCCAATTCACTTAAACCAATTATAACCGGACCCGTAATTCCGGGTACAGTACAATTAACCCCATCTGGAAAACTTATAATTTTAATGAGAGATTGCCAGACTACAGGAGGTTATCCTCGAATCTTACAAGTGAGTGAGAATGGAATAAATAGATTGGCCCAAAAAGTACAGGGAGACAATATTTCATTTCAACTCTCGCCAGTGCAGTAAACTTTCATAGAAGCGGTGCGGCTGGAAATAAGAAGTGCCGTACAGCACGAAAATTAGCAGCCCTACCTACCAATCAATGCACAATTACAGCACTTTTTAAAACTAATAAATAATAACTCCATAAAAGTACCCAAGGATTTTTCATCAAACAAGGGGATTTTTCCCCTATTTCAAAGTTGTGTATAATTTGCTTGTTATTAATTATTAGATTTATCTTAACTTTTAATTAAGAAATAAAATTAATAAGATGGCAAAACCTATTAAATGCATTACAGTTGAAAAGGCTCGGGAATTACAAAATGTTTGGAAAAAATCCCGAGGAAAGGAAATAGAACGGGCACAGAATTATGTTGACACCCGTGAATTCCTTTACAGTGTGGAGGAATTACAGGAATATTTGGATTATGTTCGTGAAATGTCGGCCGATCAAGGAATTACCAATCCCGGCATCCGGATCTATTTTGCGGCATACCCAGGTGCTGCTTCCAAAAAAAGTTATAGTACGGTTTTTCTTTCTGCAACAAACACATTGAGTTCAGAGGAAAATTCGGAGGAAAGTGCGGAGGAAACGGTAGAAAATAATTACTCAATTGATCCATTAAATCATAGCTCAGGTGGAATTCCCCCTGTAGATTATTAATAATATTTACTTTGTTTGATCTTTTCATCGAAACATTTTTACGCGGATTGTTATGGGAATTTATAGCCGCTTTGGCTGGTTCTTATTATTTATGGAAAGTTGAAAATGTTCCATTTATAAATAAAATATTCGTTTGGTTTCTCTGGTTAACATTGGTAATAGATGTTTCGGGACTGTATATGCTGTTTGGTTATTACAGCAATTACAAATACTTTGCTTTTGTGAAGGGTACAAGATTTGTTCAAAATTACTGGTTGTTTAATTCCTATCATTTGATCGCGTATTGTGCTTTTCTGGCTTTTTTTATTTCCCATTTAAGTTCCAAAAAGTGGAGAAAAAGATTTTGGATCATTACATTGTTATTTTCAATCATTGCAATTTTTAATTTAATTTTTTCCGGCGTATTTTTTACGGGATATGCTGCATTTACTGCATTAGGAGGAACTCTGATTTTGTTATTTTGTATAGCATTGTTTTTTTACCAGGTACTTCGAAGTGATAAGATCCTTAATTTTTATTCAGATCTGGCTTTCTATGTTGCAATTGGAGCTTTGCTTTGGCACGTGAGTATCACACCCTTATTTATATATAACAAGTATGGTATTATGTCCTCCAGTCCGGATTTTGTAAATTTTTATAAGGGCTTGTTGTTAACCATGAATGTTTTTATGTATGGTTGCTTTGCTGTAGGCTTTATAATCAAATCAAAATCCCGCTATACAGCGAAAAAGGAAGTAAGAATTTGATAATGGGTGAGGTTGAGATGTTATGCTGTTTTTAGCTTGAAATAAAATGGTAATATATAGGATGAAAAAAACGTCCTGCGGTCAAAATTTTTAAAAGCCCTACCTGATAAAATTTAAACCGCAGAACACTATTTTCCCTTTTTCATAAAAATAAGTCAAACAACAAATAATGAGATCCTAAATATAACAGCTGTTTTATATATCAATCAAGGGGCTTTTTCCCCTTTTTATCTGGTGATAATTGGTAAGTTAGTTCATAAAAAAAACTAAGAGATGTTCCTGGAGTATGTAGTAGATAATTTTCTTCTTATTTATCTAATGGAATTGGGTGCAGCAATTGCCGGCTCTGTATATTTAAGGAAAGTAAGATTTCCTGAGAAGGGGGTGCGATTATTTGTTTATTACTTATGGCTGGTGGTTTTTGTTGAATTGATTGGACTATATCCTTCCTATAATTATTTCAATGATTATAATAGGTTAGGATTTATTAAAGGAACGCTGTTTGAGCGCAACTTCTGGTGGTATAATTCATATACGGTCATAAAATTTATAGTGCTGTATATTTTTTTTATCCTCCAGCTTAACCCTTCAGGAAGACGCAGAAAATTATTTGTCATTTCTGCATTATTTATCCTCAGTTTTATAATTCATCTAATTTTTGGAGAGTCATTTTTTAAAGCTCATTCAGCATATATGTCCGTAACTGGAAACTTATTTCTTATGATTCTCATTTTACTATACCATTTTGAAATTTTAAAAAGTGACAGGATCCTGAAATTTTACAGAAGTATGCCATTTTACATTTCAATAGGTATATTGATATGGCATGTGTCTATTACTCCGGTATTTATCTATAATAAATATTTTACCCTTCAAAGCCCGGATTTTATATATTTTCAAATGATGCTATTAAGATCCATTAATATATTCTTATACGGGATCCTTATTCTGGGATTCATTGTTTGCATTTTTAAAAGAGATAAGTTATCACCCTGGTTAGGTTCATCTAAGGGAGAAGAAAAGGCATAAAAAAGTGCCGTTAATTAGTTTCATCTATAGCCCTACCTATATTTAAATACTAAACAATAACGACACTTTTTAACCCCAATCATTTCATTTAACTAAAATGATACAGCAAATATAGATTGCTTAAAAAAGTCACACAAGGGGCTTTTTCCCCTTTTTAATTGCAGTTTATAGCTGCGGGTATATTTTAAACGAAGGAAAATATGTATACTTGTTTAACAATTGGCCTTTTAACTATGCTTGCCCGGGAAGAACTACTACTTATTGTATACTTTATTGTGGTTATTTTATTGTTAACCACCTTTGGGATCGTCTTCTTTATCACTTTCCAACGGAGAAAAAATAACCTTCTTAAAGAAAAGTATGAAGCTGAAAAACGTTTTGAAGAAGAGCTTACTCAATCCAAACTGGAGATACAGGAGCAAACTTTAAAAAATGTAGGCTGGGAACTTCACGATAATATAGGTCAGTTACTTTCTGTGGCCAATATGCAGCTTAACATCCTGTCCAGGTCTATAGACGAACCTTCACAACGATCATTA
Source organism: uncultured Antarcticibacterium sp. (assembly GCA_963973375.1). Classification (GTDB taxonomy): domain Bacteria; phylum Bacteroidota; class Bacteroidia; order Flavobacteriales; family Flavobacteriaceae; genus Gillisia. The sequence goes on along the minus strand of CAXAZV010000052.1, from coordinate 6,393 downwards.
GGGGAAATTAAGGAGATAGTTGCCAATTCGCTTCAGGAGGTGCGATCACTCTCCAAATCCCTAAATAATGAAGTTATAAATTACTCCGGGTTGGAAGCTTCGGTAAAAAATGAATTGGCGAGGTTTGAGAGATTGAACATTATCAAACCGGAATTTTTAAGCAACGGTGAGAGTTTTGAGATTCCCCAAAAAGATGCCATTATCCTCTTCAGGATTTTGCAGGAATTTTTCAGCAACGTGATAAAACATTCAAAAGCAGATAAACTGGAGGTTAATTTTGAATATACGCCCTCTCAACTCAATATTTTTGTAGCCGATAACGGCCTTGGTTTTGACACACGGAGTGTTCAGAAAAGTTCTGGTTTATTAAATATGGAAAGCCGTGCTACACTCATTAATAGTGCATTTTCTTTAAAGTCTGTAGAAAGTGAAGGAACTTCATTATCTTTAAGCTATCCTAACCAGATCCAATAAAAATGAGTAAAACGGTAATAATCGTTGATGATCACAATCTTTTTGGTCAGTCATTAAAAGGCCTTATAAATTCTTTTAATGACTACCAGGTGCTTTCCGTATTAAATAATGGGCAGGAGCTTGTGAATTATTTTAATGGCAATAAAGTAAAACCCGATATTCTTCTACTTGATATTCGCATGCCCGTTATGAATGGCGTGGAAACCATGGAATGGCTTAATGAAAATTATCCAGATCAAAAGGTGCTTGCGCTATCTATGGAACATGAGGAAGAGATCATTATTAAAATGATCAAAGCAGGGTGCCGTGGATATTTATTAAAGGATATTGAGCCAGATGAATTCTTATTTGCCCTTACCTGTGTATTGGAAAGCGGTTATTATCTTAATGAAGAGACTTCCAGTGCAATGCGTTGCGCCAGGGAAAATATATCTTCTAACCCGCTCTCGCAAAGAGAAATGGAATTTATTAACCTTGCCTGTAGTGAACTTACCTACAAGGAAGTGGCCATGCAAATGAATTTAAGCCCTAAGACAATTGATGGTTACAGGGAAAATCTTTTTCGCAAGCTGGATGTTAAAAGCCGTGTGGGGCTGGTGCTTTACGCCGTAAAAAATAACATGGTAAGTGTTTAAATAAAGTAGGGCTTTTGTAAAAAATATACATTTTTCATCTCTTTTTCCAAAGTCACTTTGCTCTTCCAAAAGTGGAATTTAGTTTATTTTTAACCCCTTAAGCTTCAATTTAACTGAATTCCTGAGTATCTTCGCACACTAAAAATTAAGCAACTACGTGATAGATTCAGCCAAAATAGAATTAAGGAATTTACGATTAAAAGATTATCAGCAATTAAAAATTTCCATGATCAAGAGCTATAAAACTATGGCCGATGAGTACTGGAGCAAAGCTGAAATCAAAACCCTAATTAGTAAATTTCCCGATGGGCAGTTTTGTATTGAAATTGATGGCAAAATAGCGGGCTGTGCCCTTTCAATCATAGTAGATTACGATAAATTTGATGTCAATCATAAATATGAGGATATCATAGGTGGTGAGAATTTTTCTACCCATACAAAGAGCGGGGACGTGTTATACGGTATAGACGTTTTTATACACCCTGATTATAGAGGGATGCGTATGGGCCGAAGGTTATATGAAGCGAGAAAAGAATTGTGTGAACAACTCAATCTAAAATCCATCATTTTTGGTGGGAGGATTCCTAATTATGCTGAATATGCCGATGAGCTTACCCCAAAAAAATATATAGATAAGGTCAAACTTAAAGAAATACACGATCCCGTTCTGTCTTTTCAGTTATCCAACGATTTTCACGTAAAAAAGGTGATCAAAGGATATTTACCCGGTGATGAGGACAGCCTGGAGTTTGCGACCTTAATGGAATGGAATAATATCTATTATACCAAACCCAAGAAATTAATTGACACTAAAAAAACTGTAGTTAGGCTGGGGCTGGTGCAATGGCAAATGCGCCTCTTTAAGGATTACGATTCCCTGGTATCCCAAATTGAATTCTTTGTAGATGCAGTAAGTGATTATCAAAGTGATTTCATTCTGTTTCCTGAGTTGTTTAACGCCCCTTTAATGGCGCAATTCAACCATATGAATGAAGCTGAAGCTATTCGCGGGCTATCTTCTTACACAGACAGATTGCTTGAAACCTTCAGGGAATTTGCGATGAATTACAATATCAATATCATAACCGGAAGCATGCCTCAGGTAGTTGGAGAACATATGCACAATGTGGGCTTTTTATGCCGAAGGGATGGTAGTTATGAAAAATATGAAAAACTACACATTACTCCGGCCGAAGAATCTGCCTGGGGAATGAAGGGAGGGTCAATCCTTGAAACTTATGATACAGATTGTGGAAAAATAGGAGTACTTATATGTTATGATGTTGAATTTCCTGAACTACCAAGACTACTGGCAGAAGAGGGAATGAACATCCTCTTTGTACCCTTTATGACAGACACGCAAAACGGTTATTCCCGTGTGAAAATTTGTGCGCAGTCCAGGGCTGTAGAAAATGAATGCTATGTTGCTATTGCCGGATCCGTAGGAAATTTACCCAAGGTAAACAATATGGATATTCAATACGCTCAAAGTGCGGTATTCACTCCTTCAGATTTTGCTTTCCCCGTGAACGGAATCAAAGCCGAGGCTACGCCTAACACCGAAAGCACTTTGCTGGTAGATGTGGACCTTGATCTCTTAAAAGAACTTCATAACTTTGGAAGTGTTCGTAATTTAAAAGACCGCCGGAAGGATCTTTATTCCATAAAAAGGAAAAAGTAAAAGGTTTTAATTTCATTTTTTCTAAAAAAATATTAATGCCCCGTGGTTGCTTCTAAAGCTGGTATAACGGGGTTTTGATTGCTATTTAAATTTTTAAAAATTTTAGCGAAACGTATTTTTATCCAAAAATCCATTGTCGGTTATTTTTTTTATATACTTTTACCCCGTGATTTCAACACCTCAAATAATAAGGCCAATTAATAATCGCCGGATCTTCATCCGCCGGTAAGGATATCTATTTTCCCGAGCCTTTTTATAAATTTAATTGATCTTTTTTATCCATTTTGAAACACATTACCAACATATTTAATAAGTTATATTTCAGTATACTTACTGATATATCTCCCATGCGTAGGCAGTTCCGTCGCACGTAAGTGCGTCTATATTCTATGGAACTTAGGTGAGTCCGGTTCTTCTCTCAACAACAAGCATTTCAAATATTTTAACCTTAATTTCTCTGACACATGAAAATTGTCATTGCTAATAATACACATGCGAAATACGCCCAAATAATTTGCGACACCATTGAGGAGTCAGCAAAAGTGCGTGGTACAGGTATCGCCCGCAGAACTCCCGAGTATATTCTTACCAAAATGGAAAACGGGAATGCGATCATTGCTCTTGAAGGGGAAACCTTTGCCGGATTTTGTTACATCGAGATTTGGGGTCATGAAAAATTTGTCGCCAATTCCGGATTGATTGTACATCCCGATTTCAGGAATCGTGGCCTGGCAAAAGACATTAAAAAAGCAGTGTTTGAACATTCCCGAAAAAAATATCCCGATGCCAAGATCTTTGGGATCACTACCGGTCTTGCTGTGATGAAGATAAATTATGAGCTGGGGTATCAACCCGTAACTTTTTCAGAATTAACTACAGATGAAAGTTTCTGGAAAGGCTGCCAGACCTGTAAAAACTATGATATTCTTACAAGAACAGAGCGCAAAATGTGCCTTTGTACAGGGATGCTTTATGACCCTGCAAAGAAGGTAAAACCAAAGGAAAAATCTAAATTGAACGATAAGGCTTTTACCAGATTGAAAAGTATTAAACAAACGCTTTTTTTTAAAAAGGATAAAGCGCCAACGGGAGTTAAAACCCAAAAATAGAATAAGATGAAAAAAGTAGTAATTGCATACAGCGGCGGATTGGATACTTCTTACTGCGCCAAATACCTTTCAAAGGAAGAAAACTTTGAAGTACACGCGGTAAGCGTTAATACAGGAGGTTTTTCTGCTGAAGAAATTGAAAAAATAGGAAATAATGCTCAAAAAATAGGAGCAGCATCATACACTAATATTGATGCTGTAGCCACCTTTTATCAAAAAGTGGTAAAATATCTTATTTATGGAAATGTTTTGAAGAATAATACCTATCCGCTTTCCGTAAGTGCTGAAAGGATTATCCAGGCCATAGAGATAGTTAATTACGCAAAGGAAATAGGTGCCGAATATATTGCTCATGGAAGCACCGGTGCAGGGAATGACCAGGTGCGATTTGACCTTATTTTCCAGACGCTGGCACCGGGCATCAATATTATTACCCCCATAAGAGATAAACAACTGTCCAGGCAGGAAGAGATAGAATATCTTAAAGCACAGGGAGTAGAAATGAACTGGGAGAAGGCCAAATATTCTGTAAACAAAGGCCTTTGGGGTACCAGCGTTGGCGGAGCAGAAACTTTAACTTCAACCCAGCCTTTACCGGAAACCGCATATCCTTCTCAACTTATTGAAAAAGAACCGCAGCAAGTAGTGCTCACTTTTCTTAAAGGAGAACTTACTGCCGTAAATGGGCAGGAAAATCTACCTGAAAAAAATATTGAGATCCTGGAAAACATCGCCTCTAAATATGCAATTGGTAGAGATATTCACGTAGGTGATACCATAATTGGAATAAAAGGTAGGGTAGGGTTTGAAGCTGCTGCAGCTTTGATTATTATTAAAGGACATCATCTTCTTGAAAAACATACCCTTAGCAAATGGCAATTACAACATAAGGATTATCTGGCCAACTGGTATGGTACTCATTTACATGAAGGCCAGTACCTGGATCCGGTTATGAGAAATATAGAGGCATTTCTGGAAAATTCCCAGGAACAGGTTACAGGTGATGTGTTTTTAACGCTACATCCTTACCGCTTTGTTCTGGATGGAGTAGATTCAAAATTTGACCTTATGAATAGCAGCTTTGGAAACTATGGAGAGGAAAATAAAGCCTGGACCGCTACAGATGCAAAAGGTTTTATAAAGATCTTATCAAATTCCGGGAAAATATACCAACACGTAAAAAACAGTCAATGATACAGGCAGGAATAATTGGAGGAGCTGGATATACCGCGGGAGAATTGATAAGGATCCTGTTAAATCACCCCGGGGTTACCATTAATTTCATTTACAGTACATCGCAGGCAGGAAAACCTGTAACACATATTCATCAGGATTTATTGGGTGAAACCAGCCTCGAATTTAGCGATAGGGTTAATAAAGATGCCGATGTGGTTTTCTTATGCCTGGGTCATGGAAATTCCATTAAATTTCTTGAGGAACACAGCTTTGCTGAAACCACAAAGATCATTGACCTGAGCACAGATTTCCGGATTAAGACTGAAGATAATTCCTTTGAATATGGCCTGCCCGAAATGAACAGGGAAGAGATCAAAAAAGCGAGGTTCATTGCCAATCCCGGCTGTTTTGCCACCGCTATAAGTCTGGCGATCCTTCCGCTGGCAAGTGCAGGTATGTTGGAAGATGAGGTGCATATTAATGCAGTTACCGGAGCCACAGGTGCCGGAACTTCACTTTCAGAAACCACACATTTTAGCTGGAGGGATAATAATTTTTCAGCCTATAAAGCATTTGAACATCAGCATTTAGCTGAAATAACTCAGAGCGTTACTCAGCTTCAGAAAGGTTTCACATCGGCACTTAATTTTATCCCTAACCGCGGAAATTTTTCTAGAGGAATACACTGTACTGCATATACTGCCTTTTCAGGATCAATGGAAGAAGTGAGAGCTTTGTATGAAAATTATTATAAGGATGCTGCATTCACATTTGTTGTTGAAGAGGACTTGCATTTAAAACAGGTAGTAAACACCAATAAATGTTTGGTACGACTTCAAAAATTCGGTAATAAATTATTGATCACTACCATACTTGACAATTTGCTGAAAGGGGCATCTGGACAAGCTGTTCAAAATATGAACCTCATATTTGGATTAAATGAAACCGAAGGCTTAAAACTGAAAGCAAATTATTTTTAATTGGGTAAGCCTTTGCGCTTAAACTTAAAAAACAGAACCATGAACTTATTTGATGTTTATCCATTATATGATATTGCTCCGGTAAAAGGGGAGGGTGTCTTCGTTTATGATGCAGCAGGAACAAAATATCTGGATCTTTATGGTGGCCATGCGGTGATTTCTATTGGCCATTCTCATCCTACATATGTTTCAGCAGTAAAAGACCAGGTGGAAAAACTTGGATTTTATTCTAATTCCATTCAAAACCCCCTGCAGGAAGAACTAGCCCAAAAGATTGAAAGTGTTTCCGGATGCGGGAATTACAGTCTTTTCCTCTGTAATTCCGGGGCCGAGGCTAA
>CAXAZV010000051.1:0-15089 GCA_963973375.1 uncultured Antarcticibacterium sp. | reverse complement strand
ACTAAAACATTACGAAATGAAAAGGAATATTATAAAACAGCAAATTCAAAGGTTTAATTTACCTTTAATACATATTTTTCTCGTATTCGGAGTATTCGGATTAATGATTTCCTGCGAAGCGGAAGATGATATTCCACCTGAATCTGCTTATGTTGAGCCAGAACCTGTAGAAGGTTGTATTTATGAAGTTATTGTGCCTGATCTGGCCGATGGAAAAATTGACTTTGAATGTGGAGCCCCTGAAACCAACTTTTTCGGAGCAGCTGCTGGTTCTATAACCATCGAGCCTGCAGATAATCCTGCTAAGGATGGAATTAATCCTTCAGATAAAGCAATTAAAGTTACCCAAACCGCGGGAGTGGAAGGCTGGGCTGGATTTTTCTTTGATTTGGATAACAAAATTGATTTCTCTGAAAAACAAATTATTAAAATCAAAGTATACTCTCCAGCTGCGGGACAAAACATTCTTCTGAAATTAGAAGACAGTGCAGATGGTTCGATCAATAAAGAGGTTGGTATGACTACAACAGTAGCCAACGAATGGGAAGAGATATCTTTTGCCTTTTCTGCAAGTAGCTCCAATAAATTTGATAGAATGGTGCTATTCTTCAATTTCAATGGGAGTAAAGATGCTACAACTGTGCATTACTTTGATGACATTGTACTATCTGCAGGCAGTGGTGAACCAGTTGCAAGTACAACAAGCTTTCCTGTAACTTTTGAAACTCCTGCAAATGGCGGAGCAGCTTCTAGCTGGTCAGTTTTTGAAAATGTAGATAATCCTGCACTTGAAATTATCACGAACCCTAGTTCCACAGGAAATACCTCTGCAACAGTTGCCAAATTTACCGCAAGGAAAGATGGGCAGCCTTGGGCAGGTACTATAACTCAACTTACCACACCTTTTACTTTGAATGCTTCCAACAGCATTGTTAAAATGATGGTTTGGAAGTCAGTGATTAGTGATGTTGGAATTAAATTTGAAAATGGCTCTGGTGGATCTACAGGAGAGATCAAAGTTGCAAATACTAAAACCAACGAGTGGGAAGAGCTTACTTTTGATTTTTCAGGAGTTGTAGGAGATCCTAATAATTCAGATATAACAGGTCTTGTTGTTTTTCCAGATTTTAACGATAGCAGAACGCAAGACAATGTTGTTTATTTTGATAATATCACTTTAGGTGGTACCGGAACAAGTGGTGGAACTAATCCAACTGCTGCAGCCCCAACACCAACCAGGGCTACTGCAAATGTGATCTCTTTGTTTAGCGACGCTTATACAAATGTAACTGTAGATACCTGGAGAACTGAGTGGTCCCAGGCAACCCTGGAAGATATCTCTATTAATGGAAATGCTGTGAAGAAATACAGTGACTTAAGTTATGTAGGTGTCGAAACTGTGGCCAACCAGATCGATGCTTCTGAAATGAAGTTTTTCCATACCGATGTATGGACAGCTGATGCAACAGAGATCAGGATAAAACTTGTAGATTTTGGAGCCAACGGAGCTTATGACGGTGGTGATGACGTTGAACATGAAATTACTATAGCCAATCCGCAACAAAACACCTGGATATCTCTGGATATACCTCTTTCAGACTTCACAGGGTTAACTACTAAAAAGCATATTGCTCAATTCATTTTTTCAGCCCAACCTGCAGGCAATGCAACAATATTTGTAGATAATGTCTATTTCTACAAGGAAGGATCGAATGGTCCGCAGGCCGCAGCACCAGCTCCAACAGTTGCCGCTGCAAATGTGATCTCCCTGTTCAGCGGAACTTACACCAATGTAACTGTTGATACCTGGAGAACAGAATGGTCTGCAGCTACTTTGCAAGAAGTTTCTATAAACGGAAATGCTGTTAAAAAATACAGCGATCTAAATTATGTAGGAATTGAAACGGTTGCTAATAAGATTAATGCCACAGATATGCTGTATTTCCATACCGATGTTTGGACGGCAGATGCCACTGAAATTAGAATTAAACTTGTGGATTTTGGGGCAAACGGAGCTTATGATGGTGGGGATGATAAGGAACATGAGATTACCATAGCCAATCCGGAAAAAAACAAATGGATTTCGCTAAAAATTCCTCTCGCGGACTTTACGGGATTAACAACTAGAGCAAATATCGCTCAGTTGATATATGCTGCTCAACCGGCAGGTAGTGCAACTATTTTTATTGATAATGTTTATTTCAGTAAATAATTAATAAAACAATGAAAAGGAGGTTCTCTAGGATCTAAAACAGGATCAGAGAAATATGGTTAAATGAGCTATGAAAATGAAAAATTTAATGCTGTGAATATTTATAGACCCACGAACCTCCTTTATATTGTTTGCATCCTCCTATTTGCAACGGCCTGTAGTTCTTCAGATTCAGAATTAAAGCCTTCTGTTTCGAATTTACAGGTGGAAGTAATGATAGTTGGTGCTAATGACCAACAGCCTAATGGTAATGGTTCTGGGGTAGTTCAGGTTACTGCTATTGCCAATAATGCTGTGAGATACGCTTTTCGCTTTGATAACGGGAATGTTCAGGAAAGCCCTACGGGCAAAATGGAATTTGTTATTTCCAAAGAAGGAATAAATGAAACCAATGTGGTAGCGTGGGCCTATTCAGAATCCGGAGAATTTATCAATAAAACAGTGAATTTTACCATTTACAAATCTGAGGTAAAATTTACAAACCTTGTTTTCATTGATGAATTTAATGGAGAGGGAAGCCTGGATGCGGAAAAATGGCATCATCAGGTCATTCCTCCAAATAATGGAAGCTGGTTCAATGGTGAAATGCAACATTACACCGCCCGCTTAAATAATTCCTATGTAAGCAATGGCACTTTAAAAATTAAAGCCATAAAAGAACAATATACATATGGAGCATCCACTAAATCCTACACCTCTGCCCGTTTAAATTCAAAATATGCCTTTACATATGGACGTGTTGAAGTGAGAGCCAAACTTCCTTCAGCAGCAGGAACCTGGCCTGCCATTTGGACCCTTGGGGCAAATTGTAATGAAACGGGGAGTTATTTTGAAGGCCAGTATGGAAGTGGCCAGTGGCCGGGTTGTGGTGAAATTGATATAATGGAACAAACAGGATGGGATAAAAATACCATTATCTCACATTTCCATTGGGGAGACAGAAATACCGGTGAATATAAGAATAGAGGAGGTACGTTGCCGGTTGCGAATACATCTGGGCAATTTCATGTTTATTCCATGGAATGGACCAGTAGCAGTATTAAAACCTTTGTGGACGGAAAATTGGTCTATGAACTGGCTAATTCCTCAGAAAAACCATATGATAAACCCCATTACTTATTGTTGAATATTGCCATGGGTGGAAATTTAGGTGGTACCATAAATAATGATTTTCAAGAGTCTACTATGGAAATTGATTACGTAAAAGTATTCCAATAGACCCTATTTGTTAAGCTATAAATCCCGGAAGTATTGGCTAGGTTTTTTTTCAATTAATCCTGAAGTTGTTATTTATGATTATAATGTCTCTTTTTATTTTGGAACATAGAGACACTGGTAAATCCTTGTAATAATCTTTTTTAAAGCAATATATATGAAGCACTTATTTTCAAAAATATTCTTGATACCTGCGCTTATCTTCTTCGGAAATTCATACGCTCAGGAGATGCCAATTAGAACGGAATCAGACACAATTTTCTATGATGATTTCTCTGGTAGTTCACTTGACAAAGAGAAATGGAATGTTATTGGGACCGACTTTTGGGTGAATAACGAGCAGCAGATTTATGTAGATTCTACGGCGACTATTTTCACGGTACAAGGTGATAATGCTAAAGGAGTCAAAGATGCCCTGGTTCTTAAAGCTCATTATGCCCCCAATTTTATAACCTATCGCGGGAATAATTTCGATTTTATTTCTGGAAGAATAGACACCCGTGATAAAGTAATGTTCACCTATGGTACTGCTGCTGCCAGGATGAAACTTCCGGAAGGTTCTGGATATTGGCCAGCTTTCTGGGCTCTTGGCGGAGGTAATTGGCCTGAAACAGGAGAGATCGATATTATGGAATATGTGGGTGAGCAGGATTGGATTGGGGTTGCCCTCCACGGGCCGAACTATTCTGGAGAGACTCCACTGGTTAATAAATACTTCTTTCCTGAAGGTGAAGATGTGACCGGTTGGCATATATATTCTGTTGACTGGACACCCCAGGGGTTTGATTTTAAGGTTGATGGCAGGTTGATCTACAGGGTTACCAAACCTATGGTTGAGCATTATGGAAAATGGGCTTATGATAATCCAAAATTTCTAATTCTAAATTTTGCTTTGGGCGGTGCATATCCTTACAAAACAAATGGTGTAGAAAAACCTTATAGCGGAATTCCGGAATCAACTGTGGAACATATAAAAGAAGGAAAGGCAGAAGTGCTTATTGATTGGGTCTTAATTAAAAATAATAAAAAAAATTAATTGGCCATACTCAAGAAGCGGGATCACTCGCAAGAAACCAAAATTAAAATCGAAGCTTAAGCTTAGGAGATAATTCAAAATCACTTGAGGAGGGATAATTTTCCCTCCTTATATTAAACAAATACAATGAAAAAATTAAGCCTTTTGGCTGTGATGATCCTTGGATGCATCACGGCTCAGGGACAAACATCCCCCATTCAAAGTTCAGTTCAAGAAGTTGAGAAGAAAATAGATTCGCTGCTGGCATTGATGACCCTCGAAGAAAAAGTGGGTCAGCTGGTTCTTTATAATGGTAGCTGGGACCTTACCGGCCCTGCCTCCAATCTAGACACAAAACAAAAGGAAGAAAATCTTAAGAATGGGCGAGTTGGGGCGATGCTTAATGTGCTTTCCATAGAAGCAACTACAGAGGCTCAAAAACTCGTAATGGAAAACTCCCGTCTTAAGATCCCTTTATTGTTTGGATATGATGTGATTCATGGATATAAAACCATTTTTCCTGTGCCATTAGGTGAGACTGCAAGTTGGGACCTGGAAGCTATGGAAGAAAGTGCAAGGATCGCTGCATTGGAATCGGCGGCTCATGGAGTGAACTGGACCTTTTCACCAATGATCGATATATCAAGGGATGCCCGCTGGGGTAGAATAATGGAAGGCTCTGGTGAAGATCCTTACCTTACCTCACTGGTTGCAGTGGCCAAAGTTAAAGGGTACCAGGGAAATGATCTTTCACATCCTCATTCAATAGCCGCTACCGCCAAGCATTTTGCAGGGTATGGTCTTGCTGAAGCAGGTCGCGATTATAATACAGTTCACATTGGCGAGAATGAACTTCACAATACTGTATTGCCTCCGTTTAAAGCAGCTGCTGAAGCAGGTGTTGCTACCTTCATGAATTCATTTAATGACATTGACGGAACTCCGGCCACCGGCCATAAGATCTTACAAAGAGATATCCTGAAAGAGGAATGGAACTTTGACGGATTTATAGTTTCAGACTGGGCTTCGATCTCAGAAATGATAGATCACGGTTTTGCTAAGGACAAGAAACACGCGGCAGAGATCGCAATGAAAGCCGGTAGTGATATGGATATGGAAGGCGGGGCTTATGAAACCGGGCTTGCCCAATTGGTAAGTGAAGGGAAGATTCAGGACACTCTTATAGATGATGCGGTGAAAAGAGTGCTTAGAGTTAAATTCAAATTGGGTCTTTTTGAAGATCCTTACCGTTATTCCAATGCAGAAACTTTAAAGAATATTTCTTTTGAAGAGCACCGAAAAGCCTCAAGGGAGGTGGCAAAAAAATCTATAGTGCTTCTTAAAAATGAAAAGTCAATTTTACCAATAAAGGCTTCAGTAAAAAATATAGCGGTAATTGGCCCGCTGGCAGATGATAAAGATTCTCCAATAGGAAATTGGAGAGGGCAGGGGGAATCAAATTCTGCAGTTTCTGTAGTTGAAGGGATCAAAAATGCGGTAGGAAAAGGTGTAAAGGTAACTTATGCCAAAGGAGCAGATCTTGGAATGGGGGAGCGTAGCTTCTTACTTCCGCTGAAAATTAATAAAACCAATACTTCGGGATTTGCAGATGCGGTTACTGTAGCTAAAAAAGCAGAAGTGGTTGTAATGGTGCTGGGCGAAGACGCATTCCAGAGCGGCGAAGGGAGAAGCCAGGTTAATATTGGCCTTGCTGGAGTACAGCAGCAATTGCTGGAAGAGATCTATAAAGTAAATAAAAATATTGTTTTGGTCTTGATCAATGGTAGGCCAATGGAAATTAACTGGGCTGCTGAAAATCTTCCCGCTATCGCAGTAGCGTGGCAATTGGGTACGGAAAGTGGAAATGCAATAGCCGATGTTCTTTTTGGTAAGTACAACCCATCAGGAAAACTTCCGGTTTCCTTTCCAAGAGCCGTAGGCCAGGAGCCGCTATATTATAATAACAAAAATACCGGAAGGCCATCAAACCCCGAGCATGTTACATTCTCCGGGTATACAGATTCCCCAAATGATGCAATGTTCCCATTCGGTTTTGGGCTTAGCTATACTACTTTTGAATATGGGGAACCACAGCTTTCTTCCAACACAATGAATGAAAATGAAACTTTGGAAGTGAAAGTTTCAGTAAAAAATACCGGAAATGTCAGCGGAAAAGAGATAGTTCAGCTTTATCTTAGAGATCTGGTTTCCAGTACTACCCGTCCTGTAAAAGAATTGAAAGGATTCAGGATGATCGAGCTTGCTCCGGGGGAATCAATGGATGTAACTTTTAGTATTGATGATAAAATGCTTCAGTTCTACAGTGCAAACCGCAAGTGGGAATCTGAGGCCGGAGATTTTGAAATCATGACAGGAAGCAACTCCCGTGATCTTAAAAAAACAACATTCAGTTTAAATAAATAATAAAATGAAATTTCAACTTAGCCCTTTTCTAACCCTCTTATTATTTTTGTTTTTTTCCTGTTCTCCCAGAGCCCAGGTCATCTTTGAAGAAAATTTTGATGGGGATGCTTTAAACATGGAACACTGGAATTATGAAGAAGGCGACGGTTGCCCCAATCTTTGCGGTTGGGGGAATAATGAGCGCCAGATCTACAGCCGTGATTACGTAAAGCTGGAGGATGGAAAGCTGGTGATAGAGGCTGTAAAAAAGGATGGTAAGTATTTTTCAGGGAAGATTAACACCAAAGATAAAGTAGAATTTCAATACGGTAGTATTGAAGTAAAGGCTAAGCTTGCTACGGGTGAGGGACTTTGGCCTGCCGTCTGGATGTTGGGAACCAATATTAATGAAGTTGGCTGGCCGGCATCTGGAGAAATAGATTTAATGGAATATGTGGGCAAGGAACCAAACACCATTTATTCATCCCTTCATACTCCGGCAAATCATGCAGGTAACGCCAGTTCTCAAAAAACCGTTATAGAGGGCATTGAAGAAGGCTACCACACGTATAAAACCGTTTGGACTAAAGATGATATTCAATATTTTGTAGACGGGGAGCATGTGTATACTTTTAAACCACCTGTTTATGATGATGCTCATTATCCTTTCAGGCATCCATTTTACTTTTTAATAAATATGGCTGTGGGAGGCAATTTTGGTGGCCCCAAGGTAGATGACACAGTTTTCCCTGCCAAATTCTATGTAGACTATATCAAAGTAACCCGCGAATAACCGGTTTCCGGTTTATTTTATTTAGATTTAACCCGTCTAAAACCTATGAACCTGCCTTCCGGCAGGCAGGCGAAGCAAATTGCACATGACCGTTATAAAACAATTATAAATTACACATGAAAAATAAAACATACTTAATTCTTATTACTATTGTGTCAGCCCTTGGCGGACTCCTTTTTGGATATGACACCGGGGTTATTAATGGATCCCAGTATTATTTCAGTCAGTATTTTGACCTGGATGCAGGAATGAAAGGTTGGGTTGTGGGTAGTGCCCTTATAGGTTGTTTCATTGGAGCGGTGATTTCCGGACCATTGAGCAATGCGGTAGGAAGAAAATATTCCCTTATAATTTCGGCGGTATTATTTTCGATTTCAGCCTGGGGTTCAGGTTTGCCTGAATTTATGCCTCAAAGCGTTACTCTCCTGGTAATATTTCGTATTCTGGGTGGTCTTGGAATTGGGATCGCGTCTATGAATGCTCCCACCTATATTGCTGAAATTGCACCGGCAAAGATAAGGGGTACATTGGTAACCTATTATCAACTGGCAATTGTAATTGGATTTTTCGTAGTGTTTTTGGTGACCTATTTCATAGGAAATTCTGCCACCCCCGAAGAAAATATACAAGATGGATGGAGGTATATGCTGTGGAGTGAACTTATACCAAGTTTATCATTTTTAGTCCTGTTATTCTTTGTGCCCCGCAGTCCGCGATGGCTGGCTTTAAAAGGACAAAAATCAAAGGCTCTTGAAGTACTTGTTAAGATTCACGGTAAAGAAGTGGCCGAAATGGAATTTCAGGACATAGAAAATTCTATTGAAAAAGATAACAAAAAAGTTAAGGTTAATATTTTTGCCAAAGGGGTGTTCTCCATTATTGTAATTGGTACTATCCTTTCAGTCTTACAGCAATTTACCGGGATCAATGCGGTGCTTTATTACGGAGCAGATATTTTTGAACAAGCCCTTGGTTTTGGTCAGGAAGATGTGCTTGCACAACAAATATTACTGGCCGGGGTAAACCTGGTGTTCACTTTTGTAGCTATGGCAACGGTAGATAAATTTGGCCGTAAACCACTTATTTACATAGGATCTGTAGGGATGCTTACCGGCTTCTTAATGCTTGGATTCACCTTAATGAATGGAACTGTTGGAATTATTTCACTTATAGGGGTTTTGTTGTTCATTGCCTCTTTTGCAATGTCTATGGGCCCGGTGGTATGGGTGGTCTTGTCTGAAATGTTCCCCAATAATATGCGAAGTGTAGCAATGTCTATAGCGGTGGCTGCGCAATGGGCTGCCAACTATGTGGTAACGCAGTCTTTCCCGCTGGTGGCAGAAAGTGAAGTTAATAACTCTGCTTACTGGAACGGCTCCTTGCCATATTTTATCTTTTCGGCATTTATACTTTCTATAATTTTCTTCACCTATAAGTATCTTCCTGAAACCAAAGGAAAAACTCTGGAAGAACTTGAAGATATGTGGGATATTCCGGAGTCGGCTATTAAAACCGAATCTTATAACAAATAATCAGAATTACAGAAAATATATAAGATCCCGCAATTCTTTAGAGAGTTGCGGGATTTTTTTATTTGAAAATTTAAGCTGAAATATCTTAAGACTGTGTAGCCCATTAGTTTAGGTTTCTTTTCTGAATAAAGAATCTCTTCAATAAAACCGAAGCTTCTTCTTCCAGAACCCCGTGGTTGAGTTTGGTTTTGGGATGTAGCTTTGCGCCCATTTTACGGTAGCCCCTTTCAGGATCATTGGCGGCAAAGACCAATCGTGACAGCTGGCTCCAGTACAAAGCCCCGGCGCACATTTGGCAAGGTTCAAGGGTTACATACATTGTACAGTCCTTGAGATATTTACCTCCCAGGAAATTTGCGGCTGCTGTAATTGCCTGCATTTCGGCATGCGCGGTAACATCGCGCAGCATTTCGGTTAAATTATGCCCCCGGGCAATTATCTGGTTATTGATCACCACTACAACCCCTACGGGAACCTCACCTTTCTCAAAGGCAGCTTCGGCTTCCTGCAGAGCCTTCCGCATAAAATAGCTGTCGTCAAAAATTAAATCCATCTTCAAAATTACAAATTCAAAATGTACCTTTGCTTTTATGGCTAAAAGTATTTTGCAAAGTATTAATTCTCCGGAAGACCTGCGAAAACTTCCGCAGGAAAAACTGGCGGAACTTGCAGCCGAACTTCGCAAATTTATCATAGAAATAGTCGCTTCCAAAGAGGGGCACTTAGGAGCCAGCCTGGGGGTGGTAGAACTTACCATTGCCTTGCATTATATATTTAATACTCCGCAAGATCTCCTGGTTTGGGATGTGGGCCACCAGGCCTATGGCCATAAGATACTTACAGGCAGAAGGGATAGTTTCCAAACCAACCGGCAATTGAACGGGCTAAGCGGTTTTCCCAAACGCAGTGAAAGCGAATACGATACTTTTGGCACCGGGCATTCCTCTACCTCCATATCTGCAGCGTTGGGAATGGCCCTGGCCTCTAATCTTAAAGGCGAAACAAGGAAACAACATATCGCGGTAATTGGAGATGCCTCTATTGCCGGTGGAATGGCCTTTGAAGGCCTTAACCACGCGGGGGTCACAAACGCAAACCTTCTGGTGGTTCTCAATGATAACGCAATAGGAATTGATCATAGCGTGGGGGCTTTAAAACAATACCTCACAAAAGCCAGGGTGGGATATAAACCCGCCCAGGACAATATTATTGAAGCCTTAAATTTTAAATATTACGGTCCGGTAGATGGGCACGATATTCAGGAATTGCTTCAAACCTTTGAAGAACTTAAAAATATTGAGGGACCTAAGTTCCTTCACGTGATCACCACCAAGGGAAAGGGCCTTAAAAAAGCCGAAGAGGACCAGGTGAAATACCACGCCCCCGGTAAATTTGTACCAGATACGGGAGAACTATTGCCTTATGAGACCAAAGGCCTGCCGCTTAAATATCAGGATGTTTTTGGACTCACTTTGGTAGAGCTCGCTACGCACAATGAAAAGATCATTGGGATAACTCCCGCCATGCCTACCGGTAGTTCACTTAAATTTATGATGGATGCTTTTCCTGAAAGGGCCTTTGACGTTGGCATTGCAGAGCAGCATGCGGTAACCCTGGCGGCCGGCATGGCTACGCAGGGATTTATTGTGTATTGTAATATATATTCTACCTTTTTACAAAGGGCTTATGACCAGGTAATACATGATGTGGCACTACAAAATTTGCCGGTGATCTTTTGTCTTGACCGGGCCGGGTTGGTAGGGGAAGATGGCGCTACCCATCACGGGGTTTTTGATATTGCCTATTTACGTTGTATTCCAAACCTGATGATTGCGGCCCCTGCCAATGAGGTGGAGCTGCGCAATTTGCTCTATACCGTGCAGGTAGATCTTCCGGGACCTATTGCAATAAGATACCCCCGGGGGAGAGGAAGCATACCTAACTGGCAGCAAGCCTTCAAAAAGATCGAATATGGGAAGGGGGAAAAACTTTCTGAGGGAGATGAAGTGGCGGTTATAAGCATTGGGAGTATTTCAGAAAATGTAAAAAACGCTATAAAAATTTCAGCAGAAGAGGGAAAAGTTGCCCATTTTGACGCCAAATTTGTTAAACCTCTGGATGAGAGTCTTCTTCATCATATTTTTGATAAGTTTGCAAAGATCATCACGGTTGAAGAAGGAGCCGTTTCTGGCGGATTTGGGAGCGCAGTTCTTGAATTTGCTGCAAAGCACCGCTACTCTGCCATAATTGAATGCCTAGGTGTGCCCGATGCATTTATTGAACAAGGAAGTGTAGATGAATTATATGAAATCGCAAAAATTAACGTTCAAAGTATAGCCTCAACAATTAAAAATTTATTGGAATAAAAATTTAAGCCCCTAAATCACCAATGTATCACGTTTCTTATCCTGCCCGCCCTTTCCTTTTAGCTTTCGTTTTTCTTTTTGGGTTTACAATACAGGCTGCAGGTTTTAAAATGTTGAGAATTGATACCACCAAAATTGATACTACAGAAGTTAAGAAAGATGCCCTTCCAGATTCTCTTGTGAATGAGCCACAGGAGGTGATGATCTTCTGGACCAAAAAAAATGCGGTAGGGATGAATTTTAATGAGGTGGCTTTTATAAACTGGAATTCCGGGGGAAATAATTCTATTTCAGCCCTTTTTCACGGGAATTTTGAGCGCAAATACCAAAAGAAATTACTTTCCTGGAAAAGCAGTGCTTCAATGAGATATGGATTGAACGCACAGGAGGGAAGGGAACTAAGAAAAAGTGAAGACCAGATCCAGGTAAACTCTACTTTTGGTTACCGCCGTGATTCGGTTTCCAATTTCAGGTATTCAGCAAAATTTAATTTTAATACGCAGTTTGCCAACGGATACCGCTATCCTGATACCGACCGGCCAATTTCTAAGTTTATGGCCCCCGGCTATATTTTCCTGGGGATAGGAACTGAGTATTCCCATCCAAAGGATGACCTTACTGTTTATATATCCCCCGTAACCCAGAAATCAACTTTTGTTCTGGATAGGGTGCTCTCCAATGAGGGAATGTTTGGGGTGGAACCTGCCATTAAAGACGAAGAAGGGAACATTCTGGAGGAAGGAGAACGGGTGCGTACAGAATTTGGGGTGTTGGTCACCAGCGGCTTCACCAAAGAGGTCTTTAAAAATGTAAACCTGGATAACCAGATTAGTTTGTATTCAGATTATCTCAATAAATTTGGAAATGTGGATGTTGATTGGCAAATGAATGTAAATATGGTGGTAAATACTTTTATTAAAGCCAGCATAGGTTCACACCTTCGGTATGATGATGACATTAAAGTAAAGGAAGACATTAATGGTGACGGAAATCTTGAAACCCTGGGTCCAAAAGTTCAGTTCAAGCAAATGCTGGGTGTTGGAGTGGTATACGAGTTTTAAAAATTAACCTTCTACTTCTTTCCCGTACCCCGCTTTAGAATTCCAATTACACCGTTCATTTCGAGAGATGACACCAGTAAGAATGTCATCTGTGAACTCGTTTCTTCTACAACTTGATTTCACTTCACAAACTTAAACCCTTATACTTTTCAAAAGAAGCCACAGTATTCCCATCTGTAAGAGAGGCCGTAAAAGAGCAAATTTGAAGCAGGGTTTCGTAAACGCTGTTGTCTTCAGGTATTACCAACCCGGGAACAGATTTTCTCACCAGCTTATTAAAATTAGAATGCTGCATTTCTTCTTCAGGTAAAAATGTCCGGGTATAGGTGTCCAGTAAATGCGATAACATCTTATAACCGGCTATCTCTTTATGTATCACTTCCTCGCTCTGGTATATACGCTCAACACTTATTTTTATAATATCCTTTATCTGGGCTTCATAACTGCTTTTGTCAAAAATGGACTCATGAAAATCTCCCGCAAGTATAGCTTCCTCGTTTTTCACGAATAGCTCTACCGCTTCCCTGATAAGCGTATTAATGGCCAGCGCGCGTAAATAGCTCAGCCTGTCGGCAGTATTTGTAAGGGTATGGTATTTTGAGGTGTTGATGCTGTCCTTTACCAGTTTAATAAGATATTCCAGGGCATATTCTTCATTGATAAGTCCCAGGTTGATCCCATCCTCAAAATCAATAATGGTGTAGCAAATATCATCTGCTGCTTCCACGAGAAATGCCAGGGGATGTCTTGCATAAGCAACCTTTTCACCGCTACGTACTTGGAGCAGTCCAAGTTCAGCCGCTACGTCTTCAAATATGGCTTTCTCTGTCTGGAAAACACCGAATTTTTTATCGCCAATATTACGCGTGGGTTTATGCGGAAGCGATTCTTTTGGATATTTAATGAAAGCTCCCAAAGTGGCATAAGAAAGGCGTATTCCGCCATCTACTCCAGGGCGGTTTTCAGTTAGGATCTTAAATCCGTTTGCATTGCCTTCAAATCTGGAGAGATCCTCAACTTCGGCGGCGGTAAGTTGGTCTTTAAATCTTTTTCCATTGCCCAGGCTAAAGTATTCTCCAATGGCTTTTTCCCCTGAATGCCCGAATGGAGGATTCCCTATATCGTGTGCCAGTGCTGCAGCGGCCACTATAGCCCCAAAATCGTTCATCTGGTAGCCGTGAATGGTTTTAAGGTGTGGATGCTTCTCCAGGATCTTTTGACCTGCCAGGCGGCCTAAGGATCGGCCAACTACAGATACTTCAAGGCTGTGCGTAAGCCGGGTATGAACAAAATCTGTTTTTGAAAGGGGTATCACCTGCGTTTTATCCTGTAAACTCCGGAAGGCCGAGGAAAATATGATCCTGTCATAATCTACCTCAAACCCCAGGCGGGTTTCATCCTGCTCCCTGCGCAGCCTTTTATTCTTATCTCCATAACGTTTCAAAGACAGGAGTTGTTCCCAGTTCATCATATGATTTTATTCTTTATGTAATTATTATCTCCCGCGGAATGTCTCTGCGAAAATCTGCGAAATCTGCGGGAAATTTTACCCTTCCCCAAAAATAACAAAAAAGGGAAGTAATCTATTGAATACTTCCCTGTAATGGGTAAACGTAACTAAAATTAACGGGGTATTTAAGAACCGCACATTAAGCAATCATCTCCTTCTGCTTCCTTGGATTGTGCAATGATTGCACGTAATTCTTCAGGGGAGAGGGAATTGCCTTCTGTTTCCATGCGGGGAGTTGCTACCCGGGCCGTGGGGACCTCAGGTTCTGCAGCAAAAACAGGTACAGGTTCTTTTTTCTCTTCTTTTTTAAGGGTGAATTTTATCGCATCTACAGCACTCTTGGTTCTCAGGTAGTACATCCCGGTCTTAAGTCCGCTCTTCCAGGCATAGAAATGCATAGAGGTAAGCTTGCTGTAATTGGCATTTTCCATAAATAGGTTAAGCGATTGCGATTGATCTATGAAATAACCGCGGTGTCTTGACATATCGATAATGTCCTTCATACTAAGTTCCCAAACTGTTTTATAAAGCTCTTTCAGGTCCTGCGGAATTATATCTATATCCTGTACAGATCCATTCGCTCTCAAAATGGCATCTTTTACATCTTCAGTCCAAAGATCACGGGCCACAAGGTCTTCCAATAAATGCTTGTTAACTACTATGAATTCTCCTGAAAGTACTCTTCGGGTATAGATATTTGAGGTGTAAGGCTCAAAAGCTTCATTGTTACCAAGGATCTGGGAAGTGGATGCTGTAGGCATAGGAGCCACCAGCAGGGAGTTGCGCACCCCGTGCTTCATCACATCTTTACGTAATTTTGCCCAGTCCCAGCGACCGCTTAGTTCCTCATCCTGTAAACCCCAAAGGTTATACTGGAATTGCCCTTTGCTTATTGGCGATCCTTTAAAGGTAGAATAAGGTCCTTCTTCTTTAGCCATTTCCATGGAAGCAGTAACAGCAGCAAAATAGAGGGTTTCAAAGA
>CAXAZV010000050.1:0-15107 GCA_963973375.1 uncultured Antarcticibacterium sp. | reverse complement strand
CGTTTGGCTGGCAGCCAAAAGGTCATCGGTTCGACTCCGATATTCTCCACAAAACCACCCTTTTTAAGGGTGGTTTTTTTGTTTATAAGGTTTAAATGGGTTGGAAGGTGACTAAAAAAAATCTCCTATGAAAATAAGGCTTGCTAAGGCAGAAGATCTCAATTCTATTAAATTATTAACGGAAGCTTGTGCGCTTGCCATGCAGGAGAAAGGGATCTTTCAATGGAATGAGCATTATCCCTCCCGGGAAAAACTATCTGCCGATATAGACAAAAAGGAACTTTACGTCCTGAAAGATACTTCAGAAATTCTGGGCATTATTGTGCTAACAGCTGAGATGGACGAGGAATATATCACTATAGAATGGCTTACGGAAAATGGTAATAACCTTTACATTCACAGGCTTGCAACCCATCCCGCCAAATGGGGAAACGGCCTTGGCCGAAAATTGATGGATTTTGCTGAAGAATTTGCCCGTCAACAAAACTTTGATTCAGTAAGACTGGATACTTTCAGCAGGAATAAAAGAAATCATATATTCTATGAAAGCCGGGGCTATAAACGCCTGGGCGATATTTTTTTTCCAAAACAAAGCGAAGACCCCTTTCATTGTTATGAACTGGTGTTGAAAGACAGAAAATTAACTTTAGCTTGAAATAACCAGGGATTATAATATGAAAATGCCCTACTCAAAGCAGGGCATTTAGATGCAAATTTATTAAGCGAATAACTTTGTTAAAACCTAAACAGGCTTATTCCTAACCTAAAAATCCTGGCATATTTTCAACTTCTCCACGCAGCTGTACCTCCTTTGGCAGAGTCGACATTAATACTATATTTCCCGTTTCCAGAAACAATCCAGCGCACTTTTACCGATTCCATTCCAGGAATATTTTTTACTTTAATCTTTTCCGGATTGTGTTTTTGCTCCTCAACCTTATTGAAATCTTCATCATTAACCAACATCCCGGTAACTACCTTGGCTCCCGAAATTGTTATATAATCTGGTCTCTAAATATTGTACTTTAAATCCTGACTTGAATGGGTAGGCATAAGGCGCTCATTGTAAACAGTTGCGGTAATCTGTTTCAAGCCTCCCCCAATATTTTCTTCCTTAACATCAGTTACAGTTAGTTTAGGAGTGTGAAAGGCATGATAAATGGTAAATGCCATATTCCTATGGGCATCCTGTTCCAGTAAAAACCCGGGATGAGCTCTTCCGAAGTTCTTTTTAAAACCACCTACTTCTATCTTACCATATTGCGGATGCTCAAAATCTTCCCACGGCACAAAAGCATCTCCAAAAGTAAGATATTTGTCTACGTTCATTTCTTCATCCTGATTTCCACGGCCTGCATTTTTGTTGAAATAAAGGTAAGAAACCATAAGTTCATTGGTATAAGTATAGATTCCTCTCCCGCCGTAGAACCAGTCCAATTCTCCTCCAAAAACCGAATAAAGATCCTTATAAACCACCAGATATTTATAACCGGGAATTAGCTCTTCCCCTTTTTTACCTATTGCATCGTAGATCTTCACATCCTCTGCATTATACGTTTCCTTATCCTCCTCAGCTCCCGGACCGCGAAGTATCATTCCGCCGGAGTTATGGTAACTTTGGGCTCCGGCTATGTTGGGATGCTTCATTACAAATTCCATCACAGCCCTGTTTTCCGGAAGGCTGAAGGGATATTTATAAGCCCCTCGCTGTATATAGTCCGGTTGCCATTTCCATCCCCAGTCACGGTTTGGATCGTAATATCCAATCCCGTCTTCATTAACCTCCCCATCGCCATCTGTATCCTTTCCTTCATAGCCCAGCATTTCATATTCTCCTTGTTCTTCATCTTCAACCCTTAGGAGTTTTCTGGGGTCCATAGAATCTTTTATATACCTTCCTGTTGGTGATTTTCGAATCATCATAGTAATGTGGTTATCGCTGTTGAGATCGTCAAACCCGTCCTCTCCAGCTTTTCCATCCCCGTCATTATCCAATACCAACATCCCGGACCGTGGGGAATGCGCCGTGTTGGGTTCATTCATATAGTTATTCCTGGCATCGGGATTAATTGTGGGGTTAATATAGAAGGTTTTATCTGCCAGCAGTTCCTTTACAAAATCCAACTCCTCAAACATCTCTGTTAAATACCAGGCTGTATAAAGAGAAAATTCAGCCCCTTGTATTTCATTAGAATGAATATTCCCATCAATATACATGGCCGGTTTTTTATCGGGATCTCCTGTCTTAAAATCGGAAACGGTAAGTAAATAAATATCCCTTCCCTCATATGATTTCCCAATACTCTCCAATCTTGCAAGATTGGGGTGTGCTTTAGCGATTTTTTGCATTATATCTACTAAACCTTCATAGGTGTAATACCTGTTCCAGCTTACCTGTACGTCGGGTTTATGAGGGGTTCCAATAGCACGGAAAAATTTTTCCTGCCCTTGCACCATGCTCACATTCATTAAAAAACTTAAAATTCCCAGAATAGCTGTTGTTCTTATGTTTATCAAATTCATCATCTAAAAATTAAAGTTTTACACTAATTGTGGCATAGCCTGTATGCGGTGCTCCCGCTTTAATGGTAGCATTCCCTCCCCCGCGTACAATCCAGGAAATTGTCTCCTTTTCATAAGCTCCAAGTTTATCTGAAAGCTTAATGGTATTTCCTGCAAGAATATCTTTTTTATCTACGTTCACGGTGATTTGTAACTTTTGCAGCCATCTGGATCTTTCCCCTATTTCTGAATGGGTTGGCAAAGGAGAATTATTAAAAACATCAAGTGTAATGCGGGTGAGACCGCTACTAAGTTTTTCAGTTTTCACATTATGAAATTCGATGGCCGGTTTCATTTTAGCCAGTTTTACCACAAAATCTGTATGGTTTTTGGCAATGCTGTCTACCATTTTAAATGGCGGAGTTGTCATTGCAAACGGCTTAATTCCGCCAACTTCAACTGTTTGATTGGGAAAATCCGGGTGATCAACAGGACTCCAGTTTATGAAAACATCATTAACTCCTTCCTTTTCTGCCCAGGCTATAAAGTTAGTTTCTGGGGTTACCTTGCCATTGCGGGTTTTTGTTGAATCTTCTGCAGCCTTCATCTCAGGAACCCACCATCCCGGGGTACTATAACTAAGCCGCCCAAAATGAAAATATGCCCATTGAAAGAAATCCCCACCTTTTCCCTTGTTATCTTGATTGTAAGCCTTCTGGGATACAGTTTCATTATAAATATCTGAAACCATTTTGTTGAGGGCTACATCTTTTTCAAGCATAGAATTAATAACACGTTTCTCTGCTCCGCTTTTGTCATATTTAAGTGGTGCTGAAAGATTATTTTCAGGTGCAAAAGTTACAAAGGCGAATATATTCCAACGTTCAAATAAATAATCCAGTAAAGCCCTTGTTTCTTTTTGAGAGACAGGATAATCCCCGGCGTAGGGTTCAAAAGCAGGGAATTGATAAGTAAGGGTCTTGTTAAATGCAATCCCTTCTTCAGGATCCTCGTTAAAATTCCCGTCTTTATCATTGTCAATCCCCTCAGAATATTTCAAAAAGCGTTTCTCTCCTCCGGTATTCCCTTCAGCGAGGACTAAAAGCTGGGGGTGATCCTTATGAGAAATATATTTCCCAAGTGCACTTTCAATGCGCATATCAGTAATAAAACCATCTTTATTCAGGTCTTCATATCCATCCTCACGTTTTGCACCATCCCTGTCCTGATCTACAATGACTGCATTCCCGCGTCTTTCGTATTTCAACTGGCTATGGTATTGTGAGTAGGCATCTGGCGACATATTTGGAAACACGTAGAAGGTATTTGTTTCCAAAAGATCCTGATGATCCCGCAGTAATCTTTGCGCAACCTGCAGCGCCAGTTCTACACTTAAAATGTGAGATCCTACTACGCCTCCTGTAATTGCAATAGCAGGTTTATTTTCCAGATCCCCTCTTCCTATTTGCAGGGCCCAGATGTCCATCCCTCCCTCCGTTTTTGTTAATGAAACCAGCCTGGCATCTTTTAATGAGGCCATTTGCTGAAGCCGTTGTGTAACTTCTCGATTGGTTGGGTAATCTTCCTGTGCAGCAGCCGGAAATATTCCTAATAAAACTGTTGCCATCAGACATATTAAATTTTTCTTCATTTTATAGGGGTTTAATGTTTTTCAAGCTTATACTACCCGCGTGAATCTACATTGATCAACAATAAGGTTTACAAAATTTGTGCTGATACTATGTGGTTTTTCAAAAATAGAATTAAAAACCAGCATATAGGGAATTTCCCTTGCTTTTTCCCCAACACTTCTTTCGCATATGCTAACTTTACTGTTTTTCAAATCTAACTTTGAGTACAGCCGTAAGTTTCAGGAATATAAACCGTCTTGCAATTCCCGCCATCATCGCAGGAATTGCGGAGCCTTTAATTTCCCTTACCGATATTGCCATTATTGGGAATGTAGAGGAAAACCCCATTGAAGCGCTGGCCGCCGCGGGTATAGTTGGTTCATTTCTTTCAGCAATTATCTGGATCGTTGCTCAAACCAAAACGGCAATTTCAGCTATTGTTTCTCAGCATTTAGGGGCAACCCGGTTACACGCCGTAAAGACACTTATTCCGCAGGCGATCTATTTCAATTTAGTATTCAGCCTGGTGATCTATGCCACTACTGCCTTTTTTGCTGAAGCGATCTTCAGCGCATACAATGCAGAAGGTTTGATTCTGGAATATTCCAAAGAATATTACCAGATACGAGCCCTGGGCTATCCCCTAACATTGGTGACATTTGCCATATTTGGGGTTTTTCGGGGGTTGCAGAACACGTTTTGGGCAATGAAGTGCAGTATTACCGGAGCCCTCGTAAATGTTATTCTGGACTTTCTACTGGTGTACGGGATAGAAGGATGGCTCCCGGCGATGCATTTAAAAGGCGCAGCCTACGCCAGTCTAGCGGCACAAGTGGTTATGTTACTTATGGCGTTGTGGTTCTTTTTCAAAAAAACGCCATTTCATTTAAAACTAAGTTTAAATATAAATCCGCAGTTGAAGGGATTGCTCCTTATGGCGGCAAATCTATTCGTGCGCACTGCTGCACTTAATTTTGCTATCTATCTTGCCAATGCTTATGCTACAGATTATGGAAGGAACTACATTGCGGCACAAAGTATTCTTATGAACACCTGGCTGTTCTTTGCATTCTTTATAGACGGTTACGCAAACGCCGGAAATGCCATTGGCGGAAAATTGCGCGGTGCCCGGGATTATAAAAACCTTTGGACGCTAAGCAAAAAAATAAGCTTGTATTCCGTAATAATTGCTTTTATCCTTATGGCTGTGTGCGCACTGTTTTATAATGAAATAGGTTTGATCTTCAATAAGGAAAACAGCGTACTGGTTTTGTTCTCTTCTGCCTTTTGGATTGTGCTGCTTATGCAACCGGTCAATGCTATCGCGTTTATATATGATGGTATATTTAAAGGCCTGGGGGAAGCTAAATTCCTGCGAAATTTATTACTGGCAGCTACTTTTCTTGGTTTTACTCCGGTTCTTTTGGTGGGGGATTATTATGGACTAAAACTCTACGCGATCTGGATTGCCTTTTTTGTATGGATGCTAATACGTAGCAGTGCCCTGGTTATTTATTTCAGAAGGAAATATTTGAAGAAGGAAGTTTAGGGTATCCATTTTTTGCTTCCTGCTATTGTTGATTTTTAAGCTTTATAGTTACATTTGATAAAATCATTAATTATGACCACTACCCGAGAAAACGGAAGTTTATATACTCAAATTGAAAACAGGATCGCGACCATTGAATTTGGACATCCTGCCAGCAATTCCTTTCCTTCAGAATTACTGGAGCGCCTTCAAAAAGAGTTACACCACCTTTCAGATGATGAAAATGTAAGCGTTATAATATTAAGATCTGAAGGCGAAAAGGCATTTTGTGCGGGAGCTTCCTTTGATGAACTTGTAGAAATTGAAAACATGCAGCAGGGAAAGGTATTTTTCTCGGGTTTTGCAAATGTTATCAATGCTATGAGGGAATGTAAAAAGCTCATTATAGGCCGCATACAGGGGAAAGCAGTTGGTGGGGGAGTTGGCCTTGCTGCTGCTTGTGATTATGTGATGGCCACAGATGCCGCTGCTATAAAACTCTCTGAATTGGCCATAGGAATTGGACCCTTCGTCATAGCCCCCGCAGTAGAAAGAAAGATGGGGGTAGCTGCCCTGGCAGAGCTTAGTATGGCGGCCCATGAATGGAAAAATGCCTATTGGGCGAAAGAAAAAGGGCTATATGCCAAAGTTTTTGAATCCATTAAGGATCTGGATAAGGAAATTGAATTATTTGCCGAAAAACTCGCATCTTATAACCCCGATGCGCTTATTGAAATGAAAAAGATCCTTTGGAAGGATACAGCGCATTGGCGAAATTTACTTCCGGAGAGAGCTGGGATAAGCGGGGAATTGATCCTTTCAGACTTTTCAAAGAATGCGCTTGAAAAGTTCAAGAAATAATTGATTATCTTACATGAAAATTTAAGGAATGAGTCTTCAGATAGAACATTTACCAAAACCTAAAGATGCCACACCGGAACAGGAGTGGGGATTTACCTTCTGGGAATTTATTACCGGAAACTTCTGGTATCTCCTGGGAATTCTGATGATTCTTGCCATTTTCCTCTACGCCAGATCCTATATTAAAAGACATTAAATTATGGTACAGCAAGATGTTCCTGTAAGTGAGGACACGTACAATATTCTCAGTTTTTTAAGCGGGATGGGCTTATGGCTTATCCTTGCGGTGGTTCTTATTGGGGTAGTGATCTATAAAAAACTAAAAAAATAACTATCGGGTCTTTAACCAACCCGTAATACTAAGCCGCGTGGTATTTACCGGTTTAACTTCATGCTCCAGGATCTGGCTTTCAAAAATAACCATCCGCCCGGGAAAAGGATAAATACTTTTGGGGGTTTCCACCCCGTTTTCCTGTTTATAAATAACCAGTTCACCTCCGTTCTCCGGTTTCCAGTTTTCTTCGTTTAGATAACAAACCAGGGACAGCTTTCTCCTGTCGTCATTTTGAAAGGTATCAAGATGCCTTTTATAGAAAGTCCCAGGGGGATAAACGGCATAATGAAATTCCTTTTGCAGGATGCCCAGGAAGCAGGTTTTATTAAGATAGTCAACTAAAGAATTGATTTTGCTGAAGAATATATTCTCTACTTCCCCGGCATCCTTTTCATTGATCCAAAGAATAAAATCACCCCGTACAGTTTTTTCAATTGTTTCGTTCAGTTTATTGCCAATAGCCGCTTTTTTAAAATTATCCTCCTCATATTTTTCCAGAAGCACATTGCGCATTTGCTGTACTTCTTCCAAATTAAAAAAATCTTCAACAATATAATATTGGTCTTCCAGGAGCCCTGTGATTATCCTCTCATAAAGCGGATTTTCCTTAAACTCAATTTGTTCAAATAATTCAGAAGTAGTATCCATGATTGTAATCTAATAGCCTGCAAATATACACCCGGAATCCTTTAATCCCGAACAAATTTAAAGGCGTTAAAAATCTTATCTTTGCACTAAATGAATGTTATGAGCAGGATAAGAATTACTAAACAATTCTCTTTTGAAACCGGTCATGCCCTCTATGGTTATGATGGGAAATGTAAAAATGTGCATGGGCATAGTTATAAATTAAGCGTAACCGTTATTGGTACTCCTATTACAGATAAAGCTAATGTAAAGTACGGAATGGTGATAGATTTTGGCGATTTAAAAAAGATCGTAAAATCTGAGGTGGTAGATGTATTTGACCACGCTACCGTATTTAACAGGAATACCCCTCATATTGAACTTGCCAAAGAGCTGGAAAATCGGGACCATAGTGTTATACTTGTAGATTACCAGCCTACCAGTGAAAATATGGTGGTTGATTTTGCTGAAAAGATAAGCAGCAGGTTGCCTGCACATATAAGTTTGTTCTCACTGAAACTGCAGGAAACAGAAACTTCTTTTGCTGAATGGTTTGCCGGTGATCAGTTAAACAATGACACCTCTAAGGGATAGTAATTAATATAAACTTAGATTTAAAATTAAAGGTGAAATAGTTTCGGTTTCTTTAATCTAAACCACAGGCTTTTAACTTTAAGGCCCAAACCGAATTTATTTTATATTTACACCTCAGAATAACTCTATGATAATTCCGGAAGGTAAAAAAATCTATTTTTCCAGTGACAATCATCTCGGTGCTCCTACTGCCGATGCCAGCAAACCACGTGAGCGTAAATTTGTTAAATGGCTTGATGAAATCAAAGATGATGCGGCTGCTATTTTTTTACTTGGAGACCTTTTTGATTTCTGGTTTGAATACAAATATGTGGTACCTAAAGGCTTTGTAAGAACCCTTGGTAAACTTGCCGAGATTCGTGACAGCGGAATTCCCGTGTATTTTTTTGTTGGAAACCACGATTTATGGATGAATGATTATTTTGAAAAAGAACTAAATATTCCCGTTTACCACCAGCCTAAAGAATTTGAATTCAACAACAAAAAATTTCTTATTGGCCATGGAGACGGACTTGGGCCGGGGGATATTGGGTATAAGCGTATGAAAAAAGTGTTTACCAATCCACTCTCCAAATGGCTGTATCGCTGGCTTCACCCCGATCTTGGAGTGCCACTGGCACAATACTTTTCTGTAAAGAACAAGGCGATCTCAGGTGTTGAGGATCAGGAGTTTTTAGGGGAAGATAAAGAATGGCTTATTCAATATTGCCGCCGCAAACTGGAAACAACTCATTACGACTATTTTATTTTTGGCCACCGGCATTTACCGCTGGAGATTGACCTTAATGGTAGATCAACCTACATAAATACCGGCGATTGGATCTCTCATTACACCTACGCTGTATTCAACGGCCACAAATTACAGCTTAAGAAATTATAGTCTTCCCAATTAATATTTCAACAATTAATATCTCTTAATTTCAACTGCAAGCTTACATTCCCGTTCCATTCATTCTCATCGATACTATACACAGCTTTAAATATCTTTTTTTGCGTTATGACATCACATTTATTACCCAGGTTAAAACCTATTGCGTCAATGGCGATGGGACTGTTAGCTTGTTTCACTTTGCATTTAAGGTGAAGATCCTCACCGCCTACGCATTTTCCATAGCCGGTATCCATAAGATTTTGGGTCATAAATACGGGAGACATGTTCCCGGGGCCATAGGGGGCAAACTGTTTTAATATGCGGTGAAATTTAGGGGTAATGTCCTCAAGGTTTATCTCTGCATCAATGGCTATTTCAGGGGTTAGAAGTCGTTTATCAATACTTCCTGAAACCACCTCTTCAAACTTTCTCTTGAAATTTTCGTATTCAGATTCCAATAGGGTAAGCCCTGCAGCATATTTATGGCCTCCAAACTGTTCAATATGATCACTACAAGCTTCAAGGGCATCATACACATCAAAATCTTTTACAGAGCGTGCCGAGGCGGCGAGTTTCTCCCCGCTTCTGGTGAAAACCAGGGTGGGCCGGTAATAAGTTTCAGTTAACCTTGATGCAACAATTCCAATAACACCTTTATGCCAGTTTTCATCGAATACCACGGTGGTACATCTATCCTGTTCCTCCAGTTCCTCAATTTGTGCCAGGGCTTCAAGGGTTATTGTTCTATCTGCATCCCGGCGATCTGAGTTATATACCTCTATTTCTGAAGCAAAAATGTTTGCCGTTTCCTGATTCTCCTCTACCAGGAGATCTACGGCATGCTGGCCATGTTTCATTCTGCCTGCGGCATTAATTCGGGGAGCAACGATAAAAACAACATCTGTAATTGTAAGGGTTTCTTTTTTAACCTGCTGCAGGATCGCCCTAAATCCCGGTCTTGGAGCTACATTAATCACCCTAAGGCCGTGAAAAGCCAGGATCCTATTCTCCCCCGTTATTGGAACAATATCTGCACCTATGGCCGTGGCAACCAGGTCCAGATAGGGCAGCAGTATATCTAAAGGAAAATTATTCTTTATAGTCCAGGCCTGCATAAATTTGAATCCTACCCCGCAGCCACATAATTCCTTGTAAGGATAATCACAGTCTTCCCGTTTTGGATCAAGAACCGCGACAGCTTGGGGAATTTCATTCCCCGGGCGGTGGTGGTCGCAAATTATAAAATCGATATTTTTTTTTGATGCGTAGGCAACCTTGTCAATCGCCTTTATGCCGCAATCCAGTGCAATTATGAGACTTATATCATTATCTGCCGCAAAATCAATTCCCTTATAGGATATACCGTACCCTTCATCATACCTGTCCGGTATATAAGTGGCAACATTGGGATAAAAAGTTTTAAGCCAGGATGAAATTAAGGCTACGCTGGTTGTTCCATCTACATCATAATCGCCATACACCATAATGTTTTCTTCCCGGTCAATTGCCTGTTCCAGTCGCGTAATGGCCAGGTCCATGTCTTTCATAAGAAATGGATCATGAAGATCTTCCAGAGATGGGCGGAAGAATTTTTTGGCTTCTTCAAAATTTTCAATTCCCCGTTGTGCCAAAAGGGATGCAACCGGGATATCAATACCAAGTTGTGAAGCAAGTTTTGTAACGGTATCTGGATCTGGTTTAGGCTTTAAGGTCCAACGCATGCCTGGTTTGTTTTAAGATTTATAATTATTGGGGATCTAAGCCTGCGCTTCGGTATACTTAATGTTCAATTTAAAAAAATATATTGAGTAGGGAAGTTTGAAAAACTAAAAAGTAGTGAGAGTATTTTACTTTTTTCCTGAAACCACCACTACTATCTCTCCTTTCGGGGGTTTTTGCGTGTAATGGGTAAGCACATCTTTTACTGTACCCCGAATAGTTTCCTCATGAAGTTTAGAAATTTCCCTGGATACAGATATTGGCCTCTCTTCTCCAAAATACTCGCTAAATTGTGCCAGGCTTTTCAATAATTTATGCGGAGATTCATAAAAGATAATAGTGCGGGTTTCTTCAGTAAGGATCTTTAAACGGGTTTGCCTTCCCTTTTTAACCGGAAGAAAACCTTCAAAAACAAATTTGTCATTGGGAAATCCACTGTTTACCAGGGCCGGCACAAAGGCGGTGGCTCCCGGAAGGCAATCTACCTCAACACCTGCTTCAACACAGGCCCGCACCAGTAAAAATCCGGGGTCAGAAATTGCCGGGGTTCCGGCATCACTTATAAGAGCAAAGGTCTCACCGTTTTGAATTCTTCGCACAATGGTTTCAACCGTCTTATGCTCATTGTGCATGTGATGGCTGTGCATGGGGGTTTTGATATCAAAGTGTTTCAGTAATTTGCCGCTGTTGCGGGTATCTTCGGCCAGAATGTAATCTACTTCCTTCAGCACCCTTATTGCCCGTAAGGTCATATCTTCAAGATTCCCAACCGGCGTAGGTACCAAATATAATTTTGCCATTTTAAGTAACAGATTTAATAAAGGATCTAGTGCTTGAATTTATTCTCAACAAGATCGAGAAATTTTTGCTCGTACTCTTCCTTTCCAGCCCAATTCTTATAATCTGGCTTTACAACCATTTGAATGAACTTTTTGGCTTCTGTTACGGAATCAAAGGTGTTTAACTGTGAGATAACTCGGTTATAATCGGCAGTTTTTCCGTCAAAGAGGTGACGAATAAAAGCAAGGCGTTCATTAAGACCAATATTGATCCCTTTTTTTAGTCTATCATTTAAGGATCTTGGTCTTTGGTCCTTTTCCTGTTTTTTTACAGGTTCAAAATTGGGAAGGTTATCATAATCTACTCCTATATCCCGAAAATCCTGTTTCTTTTCAACCGGCGGTTCTACAAACTTCTCCACCCCGTTTCTGGAAATTATATTATTGATCATATGATCCAGATTCTGGGTCTCCGGAGGCATGTGCGCAACAATATCTTTTATCATTTCGGTATTTGGCTCTGTAATAGCCGGAGCGTCATTAAACTCTGTCCCGTCTGGTAAATATTCATCTTTTTCCTCAATAATATGGGGAACGAATTTTTCAGGTTTTGAAGATTGTGGCTCCTCCTTTTGAACAACTTCCCTGGCAACTTCGGTTTTTTCTGTAACCGGTTCTTTTACATCAGCTACAACCTTCTCAGAAAATGAACTAAGATTTTCTTCAGTAAAAGCAAGTACCGTGATCTTTTCATACAAAACCCGGGCCTGTTGTTTAAGTGAAGAGATGGAATTCTCTTTATCGCTGTTTAAAATTTTATTGGCGAGTTCTTTCAACTCGGCTTGCAATTTCTTTTTCATCTCAAGATTGTTTTAAAAATTATGAAGATCTACCTCGCATAAACCCCTGCAATAATTTTACCATTCAGGTAAGGTAATTGCATTCTCTTTTTAAGGTGGTTCACAAATTTAAATAACCTGCGGGCGTAACCCGTTGTATTTTTAATAAATTTGTTCCAACTTTATGCTGAAGGGGTATGATCCCTTTCGGCACTGAAAATTACAAAATGTTTCTCGAAAATACAGTAAATCATAAAGAGCAATTTGGATGGATTGAAGTGATATGTGGATCTATGTTCTCCGGGAAAACCGAAGAACTCATTCGCAGGTTAAAGCGCGCTAAGTTTGCAAAGCAAAAGGTGGAGATCTTTAAACCGGCGATAGACAAGCGATATCACGATGAAATGGTAGTTTCCCATGACTCCAATGAAATTCGTTCAACTCCTGTTCCATCTGCTTCCACAATACGACTTCTGGCAGATGGGTGCGATGTTGTGGGAATTGATGAGGCACAATTCTTTGATGATGAAATTGTAACCGTATGCAACGACTTAGCAAACCGGGGTGTAAGGGTAATTGTGGCAGGGCTGGATATGGACTTCAAAGGAAACCCCTTTGGCCCAATGCCTAACCTAATGGCCACTGCAGAGTATGTGACCAAAGTTCACGCTGTTTGCACCCGCACGGGAAATCTTGCCCAGTTTAGTTATAGAAAAGCAGTGAATGACGATCTTGTTTTTCTTGGCGAAACCGAAGAGTATGAGCCTTTAAGCCGGGGAGCCTTTTATAAAGCAATGCTACAGGAGAGAGTTAAAAATATTCCGGTAAAAGACGTCCAAACCCTGAATCCAAATAAAAAAAACCTTTAATGCAAAAAACCAGGGAAACCGTACTAGAAATAGACCTTGGCGCTCTTGCCCACAACTACAGGTATTTAAGGGAAAAAGCCGGGAAGGGTGTGAAATTCCTGGGAGTAGTTAAAGCATTTGCCTATGGTAATGATGAGAAGGTAATTGCTAAAAAACTAAGTGAACTGGGAGTTGATTACCTTGGCGTAGCTTACACTTCTGAAGGAGTTTCTTTGCGGAAGGCCGGAATTGAAAAACCTGTTCTCATAATGCACCCTCAATCCTTCAATTTTGAGGAGCTTATTGAAAATTGCCTGGAACCCAGTATTTACAGTGAATTTGTGCTGAAGGAATTTATAAAAACTGCTGAAAGGCTGGGGCAGAAAGATTATCCGATTCATATAAAACTTAATACCGGGTTAAATAGATTAGGATTCTCTGAACATGAAATAAATAAAGTGCTGGAGCATCTTTCAAAAACTACAGCCATCAAGGTTAAAGGTCTCTACTCCCATCTTGCTGCCAGTGAAGACTGGAAAGAACGTGCGTTTACACTTAGCCAGATCAATAGATTTAGAAAAATGGCATTTGAAATTGTCAATGGAATTGGGTATCACCCTATTTTGCATATAAACAACACTTCCGGGATCGTAAATTATCCCGAAGCCGCATTTGATATGGTACGCGGCGGATTGGGTTTATATGGATTTGGAAATGATCCTGAAATAGATAAAAATCTCAGACCAATTGGCACATTAAAAACCATTATTTCTCAAATAATGAAGTTGCAACCCGGAGATACCGTCGGGTATAACCGTGCTTTCAAAGTGCAGGAGGAAATTACAATGGCTACTCTTCCCCTTGGGTATGCAGATGGGATAAGCAGGCAACTTGGAAACGAAAGAGCCGGGGTTTTTATAAACGGCCACTTTGCTCCAATAATTGGGAATGTTTGTATGGATATGATCATGGTGAACATTAGCGGCATTGCCTGTGAAGAAGGAGATGAGGTTATCGTGTTCGGGAAAGAACAACCCGTCACAGAGTTTGCTAAAAAAGCCGGAACAATTTCCTATGAATTAATTGCAGGTATCTCCCAAAGAGTGAAAAGAGTTTACCTTCCGGAATAAATTGTTGTTCCTAAACCAGTTTTCAGAAAATTATCTTAAATTAGTTTTTATTAATTAACTAAACCCTCTTTATATGGCATTCTTTCAAGATTTTAAATCATTTTTAATGAAGGGCGATATTGTTGCCCTGGCTACAGCAGTAGTAATTGGTGCGGCCTTTAATAAGATCGTATCCTCTGTGGTATCAGATATTATAATGCCCATTATTGGGCTGCTCACCGGAGGGGAAGACTTTTCCCAAAAATTCATTGCCCTGGACGGGAACACCTATGAAAGTCTGGAAGCTGCGGTGGAAGCCGAGGCTGCCATTATTACCTATGGAAATCTTATTGATGCAATTATCCACTTTATAATCGTTGGTTTATTTATTTTTCTGGTATTAAGGGCCTACGAGAGAAGTAAAAAGAAAAAAGAAGAGGCCCCTGCTGCCCCGGCCGGACCAACTCAGGAACAATTATTGATTGAGATTAGGGATGAATTAAAACGTCAAAATAACCCAAACAGGATCTAATTGAAAAATATTTATCTTTATTATATAGCGCTTTTTGCCCCATTGCTGGCGATTATTGCCCTGCTAAAATTGGCTATATTCCCGGGATGGTTTTCTATTACTGTATTGTTGATCTATGTTTTTTTGTACCGAACATTGCTGGACGGTTACAGGTTATACCAAAAGAACCTAATTAAAAAGGAAGAAATATGGAAAGTGGCAACCCATGGTTTAAGAGCAAAATATTTTAAAGAATTATATCTATATAATTAAGACGTACGCTTACCGCTACACTACATTTTTTAACCCTAAACCCCTGCTACGGCAGGGGGCTTTTTTTAACAGGAAAATTTA
>CAXAZV010000049.1:0-15116 GCA_963973375.1 uncultured Antarcticibacterium sp. | reverse complement strand
TTATATTCTTTTAGGATTGGCTGTTACTTCTTTTCTGCTTTTAATTTATAGCTTCTTATATTACCGTAATTTCCTATTTCATATTGATTATAAAAAGGAAGAATTCGTACTTCAAAAAGGGGTGATCTCAACAGAAAATATTGCCATTTCCTTTGATAGAATTCAGCAGGTTTACTTTAAAAGATCACTGTTGGAGCGTATTATTAACGTATACAGTGTAATTATTGATACTGCGGGAAGTAAAAGTGAGGAGGTTAAAATAAGTGCGATCTCAAAACATGATGCAGATGCACTTGCAGCTATCCTTACCAGGGTTAAGAATAAAAATCTTGAAGAGCCTTTAGAGCGGGAAGAGGAGATGGCACCCCATGAAACCTGGACTTATAAACTGGATGTTTTAGCTCTTTTAAAAATTGGGATAAGTTCAAATTATGCAAGGGGGCTGGGATTGGTCCTGGCTTTTTTCATGACCCTATACAATGAGCTTAATACTTTCTTTAAAGATTACCAGGAAGATCTGGGAGAGTATTATGAGACTGTCCCTAATGTTTTAGATTCAGTGGGGCTCTTTTCGATATTGGTAATTTTGCTGTTATTTGTGAGCATTGCTATAACCATGCTTGAAGTCTTTGTAAAGTATTTCGGTTTAAAACTCACACAAACCCGGGATAACATGGAACTGGAAATGGGATTGAAAACCAATACAAAAGTTAGCCTCCAACCCCGCCGCGTTCAATTAATGCAAATCGTAACAAATCCCGTTCAAAAATGGTTGAATTTATACGAAGCCAGAATTGCCCTGGCAAGCAGTGAAAATTCGCTTCAGAAGAAAAAAATTAAAATTCCCGGACTTGGTGCTGCTGAGGTTTTAAAGGTCCAGAATTTTCTATTTGGCGACATTAGAAGTTCTTTCAAAGAAACATTCCGGCCACATAGGATTATGCTTGTAAGAAGGTTTTTAATAGTGCTGTTGCCTCTGGTTTTAAGTTATCTTTTATTTTACTGGAAAGAATATATCAACTTTAATTTATGGGTGGTTCTTGCAATAGGATACCTTATACTGGGAATTACCTATCAAATATGGAAGTACAACTCCCTGGAACTAATATTTAGCGATGAGTTTCTTCTCAAGAAACAGGGTGTTTGGAACAAAAGAGAAGAAAGCATTGAAATTTTTAAAATGCAGGGCATTACTGTTAAACAGCCAATCTGGTATAGAAAGCGAAGAATGGTTAATTTGCAATTCCATACAGCAGGGGGCGATGTTTCATTCAGGGCAGTGAAAAAAACAGTTTATCCTTATTTGAATTATATTCTGTACAAAGTAGAATCCAGCACTAAAAGGTGGATGTAAACTTCGAAAATTAAACTAAAAAAGAAAGCCATAAAATTACTTTTAGTCAGCAATTTTATGGCTTATTATTTAATTTGAAAGGTGATTAATTTATCTCAAATCCTGGTATTTTGAAGGATTTGCCTCCCGCATTATTTCGTACACTTTTTCATAAATATCTTCTGCTGAAGGTTTGGAGAAGTAATCTCCATCTGTTCCATAAGCTGGCCTGTGCTCTTTAGCAGCAAGGGTTTGAGGTTTGCTATCCAAATGCACATAAGCATTCTGCTCCTCAACAATTTGCTGTAGGATATATGCCGAAGCTCCTCCCGGTACATCTTCATCTATTACCAGTAACCTGTTGGTTTTGGCAACACTTTTTACTATATCCTTATTAAGGTCAAATGGAAGCAGGGATTGAATATCTATAATTTCAGCACTTATTCCTGCCATTTCGAGTTCCTCTGCTGCTTCTTCCACTAACCTTAAGGTTGAACCATAAGAGACAAGAGTAATATCATTTCCTTCCTTTAAAGTTTCCACAACTCCAATAGGTGTTCTAAATTCTCCAATATTAGTAGGAAGTTTTTCTTTTAATCTGTATCCGTTAAGACATTCTACCACTAAGGCAGGTTCGTCTGCCTGTAAAAGGGTATTATAGAATCCTGCGGCCT
Source organism: uncultured Antarcticibacterium sp. (assembly GCA_963973375.1). Classification (GTDB taxonomy): domain Bacteria; phylum Bacteroidota; class Bacteroidia; order Flavobacteriales; family Flavobacteriaceae; genus Gillisia. The sequence continues at coordinate 13,109 of CAXAZV010000049.1, read as the reverse complement.
TGGTCATATTTCTGGGAACAAGAATATGGATCCCTCTTAATAAATGCACCAATGCACCCATAGGAGAGCCACTGTGCCAGATTCCTTCCAGCCTGTGACCACGCGTTCTAATAATTACAGGGGCCTTTTGTTTCCCTTTGGTCCTGTATTGCAATGTGGCGAGGTCATCGCTCATGATTTGTAAGGCATATAAAACGTAATCAAGATATTGTATCTCTGCAATAGGGCGTAATCCACGCATTGCCATTCCAATACCCTGGCCAAGGATAGTAGCTTCTCTTATTCCAACATCGGCCACCCTTAGAGCTCCATATTTTTCCTGAAGTCCTTCCAGACCCTGGTTTACATCTCCTATTGCCCCGCTGTCTTCACCAAATATGAGTGTTTCAGGTCGGGTTTCAAATATTTTATCAAAATTGTCCCTTAAAATAATTCGGGCATCTACCTCTTGTGAATCATCAGAATAAGTTGGCTCAACGCCTTCTATGCTTAAAGCATTATTTTCAGAAACACTATAAAGATTACTGCTGTAATCCGGCTGTGAAGCTTTGGTATATTCTTCTATCCAGTTTATCAATTGGGTTTTGACGTCGCTTTGAGTTCCAATTAAATACCTTAGGCTCTTTCTCGCTGCAACCAGAAGATCCTTTTTAAGCGGCTCTTTAAGTGCTGAAATTTCTTTGATAAATGAAAGAATGGTCTCTTTGTTTGAAGCCTCAGAAGCAACTTTTTCCAATAAAGGCAGAAGTTCCTTTTGTTTGGCTTTCATAGGATTTGCATAGGCATCCCAGGCAGCTCTTTTACCTTCGCGTACCTGCTTCTTGATTTCCTGATCAATTTCATCCAGCTCTTCTACATTGGCAAAATTATTCTCCAATACCCATTCCCTGAATTTAACATTGCAATCATATTCCCGTTCCCATTCCAATCTTTCCCTATTCTTATAACGCTCATGAGAACCGGAAGTTGAGTGGCCCTGAGGCTGGGTTAACTCCCGTACGTGAATTAGGACCGGTGAGTGAGATTTACGGGCAATTTTGGAGCCTTTTTCATAAGCTTCTACCAAAGCAACATAATCCCATCCATTTACCACTATGATCTCGTAGCCTTTATTTTCTTCATCTCTTTGAAATCCTTTCAGGATCTCTGAGATGTTTTCTTTAGTTGTTTGATGTTTTGCATGCACAGAGATCCCATAATCATCATCCCATACGCTCATCACCATGGGCACTTGCAATACTCCGGCAGCATTTATAGTCTCCCAGAAATGACCTTCACTGGTGCTTGCGTTTCCTATGGTTCCCCAGGCGATCTCATTTCCGTTTTCTGAAAAATTTTCGGCATCGATTCCTTTTACATTTCTATAGATCTTTGAAGCTTGTGCAAGACCCAATAATCTTGGCATTTGACCTGCCGTTGGGGATATATCTGAACTTGAATTTTTCTGCTGCATCAGGTTTTTCCAGCTGCCATCTTCATTTAGAGTATGCGTAGAAAAATGACCGCCCATTTGTCTTCCGGCAGACATAGGTTCCTCTTTAATGGAAGTATTTGCATATAATCCGGCAAAGAATTGTTCAATATTAAGAGCGCCAATTGCCATCATAAATGTTTGGTCACGATAGTACCCTGACCTGAAATCTCCATTTCGGAAAACCTTGGCCATTGCCAATTGAGGAATTTCTTTTCCGTCACCAAAGATTCCGAATTTTGCTTTTCCCGTAAGCACTTCCCGTCTTCCCAGTAAACTACATTCCCGGCTGGTAACAGCCAGCTTATAATCTGCTATCACTCTGCTCTTGAAATCTTCGAAGGAAATGGATTCTTTGGATTTTGTTTCGCTATGCATGAAATGTTTTTTGAATGGTAACAAATGTAATTAATTCTTATGTTAAATACAATTCAATAATTGAGCCCAAAAAATTAGTTATTTTTTAAAAATCTTGTTTTAATTATGAAATCAACAAAATATGAGGAATTGAGAGTGATTTACTGCGAATAAAATAATAGGGATTGGTTATTTTAAGATTATTTTCTGCCAAATGACTGTGGTGTTAAATCTTATTTAATACCATTCACGGGTAAATAATCTTATAAGTGTATTTATATCCAGGGTAACTATGAATCTAATCTTCTGGTCATAATTATCCTGTGCAATTTCCCATCCAAGGTTGGAGTAGACCGGGAAGAATATTTCAAAATAATCCTGCACCAGGCTTACTCTCAGTCCGGAGTCATACACAAAATGAGCAGGTGCATATTGGTTTTTCACCAAACCTACATCTCCATAAGCAAAGATCCATTTCCAAATGTTGGTGCTGGCATTGATGGTAGTAAGCCATTGGTTGGCAAATGCAGGTTCCAATTTAGACTTGAATCCTCCTTCGGCCATTATTATTTGTTGGCTGAAAAGACCACTTCCCTGGCTTCTCCCGTAGTAATTATAATCAAAGAGGTAATCTGTGGGTCTATCCAAGGCAAAACTGAAATAGTCATTGTCCCTTTCATCATTATAAATAAATGTTCCCGCGAAGAACCTAAGATTGATCTGCCTGTTATTTCTAAAAAGTTTTCTGTACTCTAGTTCTACCGCAACTTTGCTGAAGTTCTTGGCCAATTCATAATCTATTCCTCCAGCTACATAATCTACAAGGTTGGTATCGCTGTAATTATAGCTAACATTGAATACATTATAATTGGGTTGATCAACCGGATTCAAAAGGTCAAAATCCCTTTTAACATTTATATTCCTGAGAATAAGACTTTGACGTTCATTATCGCGCAAGTAAGAATTTCTAAAAAAGAAACCTAAATGGGGGGTGAACTTTTCATAAAACAGATCATAACCGTAGGAGAACCTTACTCCACTTATTCCATAACGTATTGCAAATAAATTATCCTCATCAAAATAATGAGAGTTACTTATTGACCCGGAGCCAACAATGGTTTTACTATTGAAACCGAATTTGGGAGATATACGAAAATCAAAATTCCGGTTTAGAAAAGGTTTGTTATATACCTTTGGGCCTACAGCAATCCCATCATATAAGTTATAGCTTACCTCTGGCATAAAAAACACCTGATAATACCTGGGATCTTCCACATCTTTTAAAAGCCTAAATTGCACAGGTTTATTAAGTAAGGTGGTAATTCCTTTATAATTATCACGCCGGTTAATCTCTGGAATAACAGCTTCATGATTTAAAGCCAGTCTTTCTATGCCATCTCTTGGAATGGTGACGGTTCTATCTTCCCGGGTATTCTCCACCCAGGTTTGATAAACTGTTTGCCCGTCTTTAAGCCCATAAAGTTGTACGGGCATATTATTATCCTTTTTGTTTTTGATAGTAACCTGAAGGGAGTCACCAACTTTTTTTACATTCTTTATTTTAAAATCAATCTTATCACTACTGGCAACATAATCATCGAAGAACCACGATATATCTTTTTGAGCATTTTTTTCCAGGATCTCTCTAAAATCTGCTGCTTCAGTATTTTTGAGAAGGTTATCCTTATAAAACTCTTTAATGGAGGTTTTTACAGCATCATCATTCAGGAATTCTTCTACATATTTTAACCCTGTGCCTGCTTTATAGGCATTGGCGATATTCACATTGAACTTTACAAGAGAATCCTGAGCGGTAGTAAGAGGTTGATCGATATTCAACCTCGCCATATTTAGATATAAAAGAGGATATTGATCATTAAATTCCAGGCTTGCCGCGTGAAACCATCTAATACCTATTATATTGCTGAGGCTTCCTAATAATTTCATATCGGGATAATAGGTGTCTACATAATCCATCATTAGGGAAATATGGATGGCATCATAAACCCATTTTTCCTCCCTAGGATTTAAATACAGGGTATTTCTCAGGTAATTTTCTGTAATGGTTTTTAATTGTTTGATGTCGTACTGAAAACCATCTGGAAATGGCCTAATAAATTGGGGTAGTTGATTAAGTCCATAAACCGGATTATTTAGATAATCTTCCCGGGTTACCATAATAGTTTCATGAGGATAAGCACCCAATCTGTTTTCCAGGAATTTCAGGATACGGTTCAGGATCATACCCTTCATCCCAAAAATGAGTCCGTCATCTTCTACACTGGTAAGGACCATTTTGGAATTTATATCGAGCGCTTCCAAACGGTATGTTTTTGTAAGATATAGCGCCGGATTTACCTTATTTTCTCCTGAAAGATAAGTTGTTTTAAATCCATTATCTGTAAAAAACCTATCGGTATTTAGAACTGTTGCAACATATAGGTAAGGGGGAGTGGTGAGTTTAATAGAATAATTTGCAGGTATGGTGAATTGATTACCAAGATTTTTATCACTATAGATTTTCCACTCCCCATCAAAAACTGAAGGGGTTAGGTACCAATATTTTAATTTATAATTTCCCTGTTCATCATATCCATACCGGGTAAATTTTTCAGAAGGGATCTTTACCTGGTAAAGAAAAATAATTGAAACCTTCTCACCCGGCATAAGCGGTTGTGCAAGAATTACTTTGATGATGTCCGGAAGACCTTCGGGTCGTTCCCATTCAAAATTTTGCGCATTTTGATTGGTAATACTGTAAATTTTGGTGAAACCGCGTTCTTCATCTTTCGCAAAGTGGAACCGTCTTAAATAATCTTCAGCAAACCTTTTGGCAAGGGGAGTAGATTTATCTTTAAAACTATTTGCCCAGTCATTAAAATAAAGTTCTGATAATGCCGTGGCACTGGAATTTTCATAAATAATTTCCTGCTGTATGTTGAAGGTCCTTGTAGAATCATTCAATACAGCGGTTATATTAATACTGGTTTGGGAATAACCAAAGGTTATTCCCAAAATCCAAAGTAGAAATACCGGTAAAAAATTTATCTTCAATGGATGAAATTATTTAAGTAAATAACGTGAATTTCAGTCTAAAGATAATTAAGGAAAACTATATATTTAGCAAGCAGACAGTCAAATTTAAAAGTTAGGGCTAAGATTATATTCCCCATAGAATTTATCCAGAATATCTATTACTTCCTGTTCAGTATCAACTACGTGAAGAAGATCTATATCACCGTCACTTATATTTTGAAAAGAATCCAAAAGCGTTGTACGAATCCATCCTATAAGGCCTTCCCAAAAATCTCTTCCCACCAATATAATTGGAAATTTATCAATCTTATTGGTCTGGATAAGCGTGATAGCTTCAAAAAGTTCATCAAGGGTACCAAACCCACCCGGCATTACTACAAATCCCTGGGAATATTTTACAAACATTACCTTTCGTACAAAGAAGTAATCAAAATCAAGGCTTTTATCCCTGTCAATATAAGGGTTGTCGTGTTGCTCAAAAGGAAGGTCTATATTTAATCCTACAGAAGTTCCTCCACCTAAATGCGCTCCCTTATTTCCTGCTTCCATAATCCCAGGACCACCTCCGGTAATAACACCATAGCCGTGATCTACAATTTTTTGAGCGATCTTTTCGGTAAGTTTATAATATTTATGGTCAGGCTTTGTTCTGGCAGATCCAAATATAGATACGCAGGGGCCAATCTGGCTTAGTTTTTCATATCCCTTTACAAACTCACCCATTATTTTAAAAATGGCCCAGGAATCATTTGTTTTAATTTCATTCCAGGCTTTATTTCCTTGTTTTGCTCTCATTTATAGTAATTCAATTTTATTTAATTTAATTTAATTCTTTCTTCAAGTAAGCTGCTGTATAGCTTTTTTTATGTTTAGCCACCTCCTCGGGTGTACCGGTTACAATTACTTCACCTCCATTTTTCCCGCCTTCGTATCCAATGTCGATAATATGATCGGCCATTTTGATCACATCCATATTATGCTCAATTATCAGCACCGTATTACCCTTATTGGCAAGGGTATTCAAAACATCCATTAACACCCGTATATCCTCAAAATGTAAACCCGTGGTTGGCTCATCCAGAATATAGAATGTGTTGCCGGTATCTCTTTTGGAAAGTTCTGTAGCAAGTTTGATCCTTTGCGCCTCCCCACCGGAGAGAGTAGTACTTTGTTGCCCAAGTGTAATATAACCAAGGCCTACATCTTTAATGGTTTTTAATTTCCTGTAGATCTTAGGGATCAATTCAAAGAACAGGGTAGCTTCGTTAATGGTCATTTCCAACACATCTGAAATAGATTTTCCTTTATATCTAATTTCTAGTGTTTCGCGGTTAAATCTTTTTCCCTGGCAGGTTTCACATTCTACATAAACATCCGGCAAAAAGTTCATTTCAATAACCCGTAATCCTCCACCTTTACAGGTTTCACATCTACCTCCCTTGACATTGAAACTAAATCTCCCCGGTTTGTATCCTCTTATAAGTGATTCAGGAGTTTTGGCAAAAAGAGTTCTTATTTCAGAAAAAACGCCGGTATAAGTTGCCGGATTTGAGCGAGGGGTTCTGCCTATGGGGGATTGGTTTATATCTATGACTTTATCAATATGCTCAAGGCCGGTAATTTTTGAATACGGCATAGGAACCTTTACCCCATTAAAATAATGGGCATTCATTATTGGATATAAAGTCTCATTTATAAGTGTAGATTTTCCACTGCCTGAAACTCCTGTAACGGCGATCATTTGGCCTAATGGAAATTTAACACTAACATTTTTAAGATTGTTCCCTGTGGCCCCTTTGAGGGTAATGGTCTTGCCATTTCCTTTTCTCCTTTTTTCTGGCACTTCAATTTTCATTGTGCCATTTAAATAATTGGCCGTAATGGTATTGTGTTTTCTAATCTCCTCAGGAGTACCCTGGCTAATGATCTCCCCTCCATGGCGGCCGGCCTCGGGTCCAATATCTATTACATGGTCTGCCCGCTCAATCATATCTTTATCATGTTCAACCACAATAATAGAATTTCCCAGGTCTCTAAGGGCAACCAGGGAATTTATTAGTTTGTCATTATCCCGCTGGTGAAGCCCAATACTTGGCTCGTCCAGTATATATAAAACTCCTACGAGTTGCGAACCAATTTGCGTAGCCAGCCTAATACGTTGTGCTTCCCCACCCGAAAGTGTCTTAGAACCACGATTTAGGGAAAGATAGGTGAGTCCTACATCTACAAGGAATTGGAGTCGGGATCTTATCTCTTTTATTACTTCAGAAGCAATGAGGAGTTGCTTTTCACTAAGATGAGCTGGTAGATCCTGGAACCATACTGCAAGATCTGTAATATCCTTACCGGCAAGCTGGGCAATATTCTTTCCATTTACTTTAAAGTAGAGGGATTCTTTTTTTAACCTGGTTCCTTCACAAACCGGACATTCGATCTTATCCATATATTCCTTTGCCCAGCGGCGCAGGGAAGTGGAATCGTTATTATTAAAAGTTGTTTCAATAAATGTGGCTACCCCTTCAAAATCGATCTTGTATTCCCGGGTAATTCCAAGAGCTTTAGATTGCTTTGAAAATTTCTCTTTTCCGCCGTAAAGGATCATTTCCAGGGCGGGTGCAGGAATAATATCTACAGGATCACTTAATTTAAATTCAAAACGTTCAGCAATTAACTCAAGTTGGGAGAAAACCCAGTTCTTTTTTTGTGGTCCGTGGGGTGCGAGGGCACCGTTCTTAATAGATTTTGTTTTATTCGGAATTAATTTATCAATATTCACCTTATGTAAGGTTCCAATCCCGTTACAGGTATCACAAGCTCCCTTGGGGGAATTAAAAGAAAAATTATTAGGTTCAGGGTTGGGGTAGGAGATCCCTGAAGTGGGGCACATTAAATTTCTGCTGAAATATCTTACTGTGCCTTCATCCTGTTCCAATACCATAAGGACATCTTCCCCATGGTACATTGCGGTTTTAATGCTTTCTGAAAGTCTTTTCTGGGATTCTGCATTTTCATCAATTTGCAGGCGATCTACCACAATCTCAATTTCATGTACCTTATAACGGTCCAGTTTCATTCCTTTAACCAAATCCCGTATCTCGCCATCTACCCTTACTTTTAAAAATCCCTGTTTGGTGATTTGTTCAAAAAGTTCCCGGTAATGCCCTTTTCGTGATCTTACTACTGGCGCGAGAATGCTTATGCGTTTCCCTTTAAAATCTTCTATAATAAGATCTCTGATTTGCTCATCATTATAACTCACCATTTTTTCCCCGGTGTTATAACTGTAAGCATCAGCTGTTCTGGCATATAATAGTCGCAGGAAATCGTAGATTTCAGTAATAGTACCAACGGTACTACGCGGATTTTTACTGGTGGTTTTCTGCTCAATTGCGATTACAGGAGACAAACCGTCAATTTTATCAACATCTGGCCGTTCAAGTCCTCCCAAAAATTGCCGGGCATAAGACGAAAAAGTTTCAATATACCTCCGTTGGCCCTCAGCATAAATTGTATCAAAGGCGAGAGAGGATTTTCCGGAACCGGAAAGCCCTGTAATTACAACTAATTTTTCCCGGGGTATGGAAACATCAATATTTTTTAAATTATGTACCCTGGCCCCTAAAACCTCAATGTTTTCTTCCGCTATAGCCATATTTTTATTCAAGGGGGCAAAGGTACTTAAACTGTTGCTAACTAAAAAGAAAGCTGGGCATGGCTAGCTGTTAATTAATGTAAACCCCGGAATCCTTTTAACCTTTTCAATTCAGTTTTATGAAATTTTTAATAGGAATTTATAATTTAACCCTAAATAATTTGGTATGGGTGAAATCCCTTAGATTTTATTATATCTTTAAATAAATATTCCCCCCGAGATTCTTAAAAATGCTTCTTTGTGTTTTTGGGTATCTCATATTAAATTCCCCCCATAGTTGAACCCCACTTAACTTATATCCGGAAAGGATATAGAAATTACCCCTGTTTAATACGTTAATTACCCCATTTATTATTTCAATTATTTTAAAAAGATTTAAGCGAGGTTCCGTCCCGATCTCTAATAAATCGCCAAGGGAATATTAATTTTTTTAAAACTTTTTAGGGGATGAAATCTGAAAAAAAACTATTACTATTAATTAGTAGCAATGCTGAATTTATAGCAGATTTAAAAGAAAATTTGAGTTTGCATTTTGAGATCAATGTTGTAAGCTCCATGCACTCGGGATATAATATGGCATTAAATCTTCTGCCGGATCTTATACTCATAGATCAAACTTCGCCCAACCTTCAGAATTTAAAGAATCTTGTTAATTTTAAATCCACCCATTTTTTAAACAAATGTTGGTTGATGATTTACGCACCGGAGTCTTTACGGGGAGAAATTGATAAAAAATACAAGTCTCAGCTTGATGACGTGTATTATTGCTCCATTACTCCACAGGCATTATGCGGGAAGATTATACAGCGCGTATATTCAGGGTTTTCTCTTACTAATTATTGGAAAGATTCGTTTATGGGCTTATTCAATCTGCTTTCCAACCCTGTGGTACTTTTGCAACAGGATTCAATAATTAGTATGAATGATGCATTTAAACAGATATTTAAAATAGATAAGACCGAAGATATTAAACTCACAGATTTTGTTAATTGTGAGAATAAGGCCAAGGTGAAGGAAAGTCTCAGAAATTTTGCGCGAGGGAAACATATGAAGGCAGTAACCAGAACCTCTCTAAGATTGAAAAATGATAAAATGCGCAATGCCAAAATAAGTTTTTCCAAATTGGATAAGATGCTCCCCGGCCAATATATAATGATGATCCATTTTACAGACGAAGTTGATCTTGTAACCGATAATATTGGAAGTAAATCCACATCAGTAGAAAATTGTTTTCAGGAAAACAGCAAGCTCACACATTTTAGTTTTACTAACCGTGAGAAAGAGGTCATTCAATTGTTATGTAAGGGTTATAAGACCAGGGAGATATCTGAGGCTTTGTTTATTTCTCCAAAAACTATAGAAAAACACAGAGCCAATATTATTAAAAGAACCAATTCAGAAACTATTCTGGAAAGTATTATCTACGCTATAAGCCATAATTTGATTGACCTTAAGGTAGCCTAACCAGACTTTAAACAATTTATAGGGGATTTCCCCTATATGTTTTTCTCGACATTGCATCTAAATTTACTTGTAAGAAAGATAAGCACCCCCACTCCGCTACTTGTCTTATTCTCAACAACCCCACTTTAAAATTTTGGTAGATCACCCCTTAGGGTATTTGCGTATAATTTATTAACCATTCTAAATTTTATTATTAATTAAAAACTATTTAATTATGAAAAACTTTAAACTTACCATTGCCTGCCTGGCAATGTTTGCGATGATCTTTACTTCCTGTAGTAAAGATGAAGTTGGTGGTGCTGATCTTAATACGGAGAAGGCCACCTTGTCATTTGGTGCCATTGTGAATGACCTGGTTGCAAATCGCGCCCAGTCTAAACAATCAATTGCAGATCTTCCTGTATGTTCTGAGGATGCGCCCTTCTTTGTAAGAATTGTACTTATGAAAGATGGACAAGCTGTAGTTGGTACAACAGAAAATCCTTATCGAATTGATCTGGTTGCCGGACAATTGTATACCAAAGACGATCCCATGTTAGAACTAACACCTGGAGATTATGTTCTTGATCATTTAGCAGTTTATAATGAAGCTGGTGAATTAATCTGGGTTGCACCTAAAGCAGGAAGTCCACTAGGAGAATTTGTTGAGAATCCTCTTCCCATGGATATCGATCTAAGAGCAGGTGTTAAGAAATATGTGGAAGTAGATGTTCTTTGTTTTGATGACAGAGAAGTAAATGAATATGGATACTTATTCTTTGAGTTGGATACCAATATTGCACTTGAATTTTGCTTCTTTGTAAACTACTGTCCACCCAATGAACCAGGACGCCACTATGTTGCAAATTACAGTGTAAGCATCTGGTCTGGAACTACTTCAGCGGGTGTACCATTATATACTGATGAAGTTGTTTTCTCGAGTCAATATGACAACGGAGATTACTATACCACTCCATTATGTTTCGCCTTACCAGACAATGCAGAATTAAATACTCCATACTTATACTATGAAGTAACCTTGCTTGACTGGCCTGGTAATTACGGAAGCGTAGCTCCTAATACAGTTATTTCAGGAACATTAACTAAACAAGATATCCTTGATAATTTTGATGGAGATTCCAGAGTTGACTATGAGCATTTACAATTTGGATGTGGTGACGGTCCAGATGATGACTGCCCAATTACTCCTGAAGATAGTGATGGAGACTGTGTTCCAGATGACGATGATATTTGTCCTGGCTTTGATGACCGCTTAGATGCTGATGGTGATGGAATTCCTGATGGTTGCGACAATTGTCCAAATATTGCTAATTCAGATCAGGCAGATACTGATGAGGATGGAGTAGGAGATGCATGTGAAGATCTTCCCGGCGACGACTGTGAAACTTCATATATGTTTGGAGATGTTGAATTAAATGATATGGACTATCCAGGAAATAACTGGGGATGGGGATTAACCTTTAATGCCGGAGGTGCTTTTGAAGCTGAATATTTGCAAGGAGATGGTTCATACCTAATCCCTGTTTACGCAGCTGCAGGAAAAAATGATATAACTAAAGGTTGGTTATCCGGACATGTGAGAGTAACAGTTGATGGATCTGATGTTTCTGTAGAATTCATTCCAGAAGCAGGTGTTACGGTGTATGAGTCCCATATCTTCATAGGAGATGGTTGGCCAGCAAGCAGAGCGCCCGGACAATTAGGAAATAACTATAATATGGCCCAATCTACAATGGTGCACGGTTATACTTATTCCGGAGATGGATCCTTTAATCTTATTGTTCACGCAGTGACCTGTAGATAATAATTAAAAAAACTGTCCGGGAATTTCCCGGGCAGTTTTCCTTTTAAATTCCTGAATTGAAATAAAATTTTAATTGGGATGGTTGTTTCGCCAGGGCCCAACAGGGATTTTCAAATCAAAATTAAAAAAATACACTGGTTATTATAATTGTAAGCGAACCGGTTTTAAATAAAAATCTAGAGTTCTTATTACTTCCGGTAATGCTGTCAAACGAAAATAAATTATTAAAATTAAAACGAGGATGAGTCCCGTTCTTAATAAAAAACATTAACCATTCAAATATTTTCTATTAACTAAAATTATTTATTATGAAAAATTTCAAAAGGTATTTAGGCTTTGCGGCCATTATCGCAATGCTCTTTACCTCCTGTTCCAAAGATGAACAATCTGGAATAGTGGAATCAGAAAAAGCTACCTTATCATTTGGTGCGATCGTCAATGACCTCGTTGCAAACAGGGCTGCTTCAAGACAAGCGGAAGCAGATCTTCCTGTATGTTCAGATGATGTACCCGCTTATGTACGAATAGTACTTATGCAGGGCGACAATGAAGTGGTGGGAACCTCAGGAAATCCATATAGAATTGACCTGGTTTCAGGACAAATTTATACAGAGGATGATCCTGCCCTGGAATTGGATCCCGGGATGTATTCACTTGATCATTTATCGGTTTATAATGCCGAGGGCGATATAATATGGATAGCGCCAAGAGTAGGAAGCATGTATGAGGAGTATGTAGATCAGGCATTGCCTATTTCTATAGACCTTAGAGCTGGTGTCAAAAAATATGTTGATGTTCCTGTGCTTTGTTTTGATGACAGGGATGTTAATGAATACGGTTATTTGTACTTTGAACTTGATACCAATATTGCACTTACTTATTGCTTCTTTGCAAATTACTGTAATGAGGATGGAAGACATTTCCCTGCACATTATAGGGTAAGCATTTGGTCCGGAACAACCTCAGCAGGGGTGTTGCTCTATTCCAATGTGCCTAATACTGTGGGACAACATAACAATGGGGAGTATTTTGCAACTCCTTTATGCTTCGCCGTTCCAGATCACAGCAACTTAGACACTCCATACCTGTATTATGAGGTAACCTTATTGGATTGGGATGATCTATATGGGGATGTTGAGCAAACCGTGCTTAGTGGTACAATTACCAAACGTATGATTACAGATAATTTTGGGGATGAAGATGATACAGATTATCACCATTTAAGATTTGGTTGCGATGATGATGGCGAACCTGATAGAGACAGTGATGGTATGGCATTCCAGATTCAAGAGATACTTGTCCGGGTACTCCTGCAGGAGTTGATG
>CAXAZV010000048.1:0-15168 GCA_963973375.1 uncultured Antarcticibacterium sp. | reverse complement strand
TAAATCATCAGGTTAATAATATTGAGATCGTACGCTCTATTATAACCCCAATGAAAAATGACCGTGATGCCAGGCATATTATTCAGAGTTATTTAAGAAGGAATAAGAAATTAAAGATCATTCAGTTTTCCACCTTTGAATAGTTCATGTCTTGTAATGCTGCAGGATTTTATTATCCCAAAATGTTAGAAATATAGAAGTATTGAATTCTTCATTCAACAAATATTTTTCACAATAACTTGCGATCACAAATCCCCGTCCTGTTTTTTTTTCAAGGATTTGAGCATGGTTCACCAACAATCTTTCCAAGTTATCCGGGAAATTATTTAACTTTATCCCTATAATTTTCGTTTTTGAAAAAAGAAACCCCCAAATGGAAAGTTAAGCTTCACGAAATAATCTATGAAGCAGACACCCCCATGGGTAAACTATTTGATATTGCCGTACTATTCACAATTGTGATAAGTATCATTCTGGTAATGATGGAAAGTATTTCCTCCTATTCTGCTAGATATTATTGGGAGTTCTATATCGCAGAGTGGATAATAACCATTATATTTTCAATTGAATATATTCTTCGAATTATTGCGATAAACAAGCCTAAAAAATATATTTTTAGTTTTTACGGTATTGTAGATCTTCTTTCCACTATACCAAGTTACCTGGCAGTGCTATTTAGTGGAGGCCAGTTTTTCCTGGCAATAAGAGCTTTAAGGCTACTTAGGGTTTTTAGGGTATTAAAGGTAACCAGATATATTGGGGAATCTAATAAACTTTCACGAGCTCTTGTTGATAGTAAAGCTAAGATCCTCGTTTTTCTATTCACAGTAGTTATTCTTTGTATAATTATGGGAACGGTTATGTACCTGGTTGAAGGGCCAAATAATGGTTTCACAAGTATTCCCATAAGTATCTATTGGTGTATAGTAACCCTTACCACTGTGGGATTTGGAGATATTCACCCAATAACCCCATTGGGTAGATTTATTGCATCATTTATTATGATTACAGGTTACGGAATTATTGCAGTTCCCACCGGAATCGTATCGGCAGAACTAAGTCGTAATAGGGAAAACATCCAAACAAATACACAAGTATGTCCTTATTGCAATGAATCCAAGCATATGGATAAGGCAGAATTTTGCCATAACTGCGGAAATAAATTAAATGGATAAACCTTACCTGATAAGTATTGTTGGGCCTACCGGAATTGGAAAAACCTCGCTTAGTATACACCTGGCCAGGGCCTTTAATACCGAAATAATTTCTGCAGATTCCCGGCAATTTTTCAGGGAAATGCATATTGGAACCGCGGCACCTTCAGCCCAGGAACTTTCAGCAGCACCTCATCATTTTATTCAGCATAGATCTATTCAGGAAAATTACTCGGTGGGAGATTTTGAAAGGGATGCGCTTGAAAAAATGGAAGAACTTTTCCAAACACACCGGCTGCTTATAATGGTTGGCGGTAGCGGACTTTATGTAAAAAGTGTGTTGGAAGGCCTTGATAACTTCCCTGAAGTTGATCCGGCCATTCGCGCTGCCCTGAACGAAAAAGCACTGCAAACCGGGCTTATACCCTTACAGGAGCAGTTGAAGGAAGCAGACCCCGAAACTTTTGAGAGAATTGACATTAATAATCCGCACCGGGTAATACGGGCATTGGAAATTTGTATTGGCACCGGCAAACCTTATTCCTCCTTTCTACATAAGGGGAAATCCTCAAGAAATTTTGAAGCTATAAAAATTGGTTTAATTGCTCCCCGGGAAGTGATCTATGACCGCATCAACCAACGGGTTGATCTAATGCTGAAAGACGGCTTACTGCAGGAAGCGCGCGATCTTTTTCCTCAAAAAGAGCTCAATGCATTAAATACAGTGGGTTACAAGGAATTATTTGAGCATTTTGAAGGAAAAACAAGCCTGGAAGAAGCGGTAGAAGAGATCAAAAAAAACACCCGCAGATTTGCCAAAAGGCAGCTTACCTGGTTTAGAAAAGAAGAGGATATTCACTGGTTTGACTACACTACTCCGGCTTCAGAAATAATTTCATTTATTGAAAAAGAGATAAAAAAGGGTAGTTCTTCTATTTGATTATTACCCGGATGATACTATTCCCGTCACTGGTAAAAACATGAAGTATATACACGGCCTGTTGCAGCCCGCTTAGATCCATCTGGTACCTTAAAACAGATTCCGGGAACTGTTGCCTCATTATTAACCTGCCTCGCTGGTCAAAGACCTCCACCTTTTCAATTATTGTGTTCGCCGGGGTCCAGAAGGTAATGGGTCCCGTGGTGGGGTTAGGATAAATATAGATATATTCATACTTGTCCTCACCAGGCTCTTCAGGATCCTCACAATTACCGGTAAGGCTTACAATAGCAGTTCCTGTTGTAACATTTCCACTGGAATCGGTTACAGTAAGAGTTATTGTATTATCGCCTAAATCCTTACATGTGAGAGAGGTTTTGTCGATACTAAAGGTCACCGGTCCGCAATTATCTGAAGACCCGTCATCAAAAAGAAAAGCACTTAACTGTACCACTCCCGTTGGGCTAAGGAACATGGAGATATTTCTGGTACGCACCACGGGTGGGGTTTCGTCTTTAACCAATACCTTTATAACACAAGAACCCGGGCCTTCACTACCTGTCCAGGAAAGCGTAACATCATTATTACCAAGATTAGCGCAGTTAAAATTTTCTTTGCTCAGGCTGAAAGTTCTATCGTCCGCATCGCCTGTATAAAGGTTTGAAGCTTCCAAAATCGCATTTCCTGTGGAATCCAGAATCAAGGTAACCTCGGTGCGGCATGTAAAATTGGTAGCTCCTCCATCATAAGCCAGGACATTCACCAGGGCCTGGCAGGAATCTGTATTACCGGAGGAATCGGTCACCGTAAGGATTACAGTATTCTCCCCTATGTCAGCAGTTGTAAAAGTAGTTTTGTCAAGACTCATGCTCACTATTTCGCAATTGTCTGAAGACTGAGCCCCAAAATCCGCAGCGTTTAGTGGTGCCGTACCATTCTCATTAAGTTGCAGCTCAAAACCTGTGATACATACTGCTACGGGCGGAGTGGAATCCTTAGTAGTTAGCAAAAACGAACATACATCTGTCTCTCCGTTTAAGGTAGCCGTTAAAAGGATAGTAGTGTTTTCACTCACAATGCTTCCGGGAATGGGAGACTGGGTAACCGTAGCATTTTCAAAATTGACACTTGACAATGAAGTATAATCGGGAACAACTACTTCACAATTTTCATTTATTTCTTCCTCCTGATCTTCAATACAGCTAATTTCCAATACCTCTTCCTCACTTAGGTTTACCATGAATTCACAATGGGAAACCAGATTAGAAGTACTGGTTACAACCAGTTGCACCGGCGTATTTTCATATATTATGGTGCCTGGGGACGGGGTTTGAGTTATACTGGCAATTCCGCAATCCCCTGTGACTTCTGCCAGGTTACGGTAATCCAATAGAACAAAACCATCTTCGGGGTTGAAAAATTCCGTTTGGGTAACGGGGCAGGTTATGACAGGGGGCGAAGCACTATTTAAAGTCAGATTGAATGTACAAGAATCTGTTTGTTGGCCCAAACTAGCAGTAAGGGTTATAACCGTATTTTCGCTAACCATATTCCCGGGAGCAGGAGATTGTGAAATTGTAGCTCCTGCAAGGTTCACATTTGCAGAACCGGTGTAATCTGGTATGCTGAATTGGCATTGTTCATTAAGTTGGCCAAATTGATCCTCCGGACAGCTGATATCCAGGGTGTCTTCTTCAGCTTTCAAATAGATGTAAACAAAGCAATCTTTGGTATTTCCAAAATTATCTGTAGCAGTAATAGTAACAATGGAATCCTCGCGAATTATTGTTCCTGGTTGAATATTCTGAATTACACTAACCACCTCACAATTATCTGTAGCCACTACCTCATCCACATAATTTGGAATAACGAACCCCTCCGAGGGAGTAAATGGTACATTCTGTGAGGGAAGACAAGTAATTTCGGGCCAACTATAATCAACCAGGTTAACCATAATTACACAGGTTCTTACTTCGCCATTATAAGTGGCAGTTATCACAACTTCAGTATCTTCTGTTAATAATTCTCCTGCATCAATCGACTGGGTGACCACTGCACTTGGGGGGTAAACATTATATTCTTCAGAAAGATCAGGTAATATAAATTCGCATTCATTATTTGCCGGGAGCCGGATGGTACTATTGCAAATTAGGTCAAAGCTATCCCTAGCAGTAATGCTCATTTCAAAGGTGCATGTGTTTGAATTTCCTGCTTGATCCTTAATTGTTAAAGTAACAGGGTGGGTACCTTCACTATATATAAGAGTTCCCGGAGCAGGTACCTGTATTATCTCAAGATTGGTGTCACAATTATCATATGGTCCAAAATCATCAGAGAAATCGGGCACCTCAAAACCTTCTGTAATTTCAAATCCAGCTGTATAAATAATGCCTTGGCAAGGGTTGGTGAATTGTGGTTTTTGGGTATCCCTTACAACAACTTCAATACGGCATTCCACGACCGTAGAATCGCTTCCAGAAGCTTCAAAAGTAACTATGGTAGTACCAACCGGAAAAAAATCACCGGGACCTAAGGTTGAGGTGAGATTTACACTAACCGCCCCATCACTGTCCGAGGCGGTGGGAGTTGGGAAATTAACTATAGCCCCACATTCATCAACGTCTGTTCCTCTGGCAATATTAGAGGGACAATCTTTAAAAACCGGAGGTTCAGGTTGATCCTCCCCACTTACTGTTATGGTAAACGCACATGTTGTTTTATTTCCTGAAACATCTGTTGCAGTGAATTCGATAGTATGTATCCCTTGGGGAAATTGGCTTCCGGAAGGACTCCCCTGGGTTTGTAAAACCGTTGCAGAGCAATTATCTGTCGTGGTGGCATTGGGAAAAGTAACCACTGCATAATCTTGTCCACTATCCACTTTAACCCCTATATTATCGGGACAAAAAATGGAGGGGGGAATATGGTCTATTACAGTTACGGTGAAGCTACATTCATCTTTATTCCCTGCAGCATCTGTGGCTTCATAAGTGACAGTTGTAGCTCCAACGGGAAATATCTCCCCTGTAGCTATTCCAGATTTTAGTCTTACGCTTGCATTTCCTGAATTATCAATTGCCGTAGGCAAAGGATATGTTACCACTGCTCCACAATTATTTGAATCTACATTCTGAGTGATATTGGAAGGACACGTAATTTTCGGTTTCTCGGTATCTGCGCCTTCTGTTAGGGTTACTGTAAAGCTGCAGGAAGCGGTATTTTCGGAAGCATCAGTGACTACAAAAGTATTGGTAGTAGTTCCTAATGGAAAAACACTACCGGAAGAAAGTCCTGCAGTCTGGGATATGGTAGGATTTGTGCAATTATCGCTAAAAACAGGGGGATTATAATTAATTATTTTCCCGCTTCGCCCAAAGGGCACAATTTCAGTTATACTTGCAGTACAGGTAATTGTGGGGAAAATGTTATCGGTGATTGTCACAGAGAAACTACAATCAGCAGTATTACCTGCTGCGTCCCTGGCCTGATAAGTAACTACCGTAGTACCAACCGGAAATACTTCTCCGGGAGCAAAACCTGCTGTTCGGCTAACTGTAGGAGTTCCTACATTATCAGTAGCAATGGGAATTGTATAATTTACAACTGCTCCACATATATTAGTATCCGCATTTTGGGTTATGTTTTCCGGACAGGTGATTTTGGGATCTTCGGTATCTTCTTCCTCTTCAGCGGAATTTACCGTAATTTTAAACGAACAGGTTTCAATATTCCCTGCTTCATCTTTTGCGGTATAAGTAATTGTAGTCGCGCCTATTGGAAAATTACTTCCAGATGCCGGACCATCCCGAGTAAGCACAGGTGTAGAGCAATTATCTGTTGGATTAGGAGCTGAATAATTTACTACAGATGATGTTTCACCTACAGCCGCAGTTACTTCAATATCTGCAGGACAATTTGTTATTTCAGGAGCTTCTGTATCATATCCAGATGAGCGTTTATATACCTCTAGGTCAAAATCCACTGAAATATCTGGCACTTGATAACAGGTTCCGAAAAGACAAATTCTATCAATTTTACCATCAAAAATGGCATTATTTACAAATAAAGTTCCACAGTTTGAAATAGCCAGATCAACTACAAAATCAATCTCGGAAGTAATTTTGAATTTAAAACTATTATCAGGATTATAAATATTTATGTTAAAAACATTCTGTTTAATTCCATCCCTAATAACCTCAAATACTTCCAAAAAAGCATCAATATCCCCTGTAGCTTCTAATACATTCGTTAGATTAAGATCGTCTCCAAAATTTGCTATAAAAATGTTATCAAACTTATCTATAATTAAACTTCCCGGTGACCCTATTGGGGAAGAAGTATCCGAAATTTCTCCAACTTGAGTAGGATTAAAATTGGCATCAAATTGTATGATCTTTACACTGGCATTTCCATTTTGACCCAATTCTGCCATATAAAGGTGGCCTAGGCTATTAACGGCTAAGCGGTAAGGAAAGTTTAATAATGTTCCTTGAATCTTGTCAAACTCTTTAATTAAATTGTTTTTATAATTTCCCAAAGCATCTTTTCTGTATATTTTAATGAAACTTGGATTGGTGGGAGGTGGATTGGCAGTTCCGATATAATGATCTGCTACAAATAAATTATCATTTTTATCAAAAGTTAATCCTGTAGGTCCTCTAAATTTGTTGGGTCCATTCCCATAAGTGCCATCACCTAAGGTTTCATCTGGTAAATAAACACCCGCCGATGAATAAACTCTTATAAATCTTCTATTACTTTCATTAGTGGCCACAAAAAACTTTCCTTCACTATTAATAGCAAAATCCATTACATTGCTAAGCCTGTTGCTCTGATTAGGAATAAAATCTATCAAGCCTCCATTAACTCCAATTTTTTTAATTCCATTACCAAAGGTCAATACATAGGGAACCCCGTCCGGATCCGTATCGACCGCAATAATTAATCTACTGGTTTTAGCTTCTACATTAAACGCATCTGCAGTTGTAACCGTAAAATAATCCAGATTCTTTGATTCCAAGGGGTCATGTGTATAGTTAGGAGCTTGCCCAACAACCTCCCACATCCCCGCAAAAAAGAACAGCACCCCAAAAAATAGCCATAAGTTTCCCGGTCCAAAATGATTCGGGGAAAGGGATGACACATCTATTTTTCCGGCAGGGCTACCGCTCATTTAAAAAGTTTAAGCGGTAAATATAGTGTAGTTTCAAGAGAAACAGGGTTGCAGTTTTGTTAACGTTTAAACGCAAAAGAGCTGTATAAAGATTAAATATGAGTAGTTTATAAAACGGCAGATCATCAAATTTATTTGACATCTGTGTTCTTCTCCTCAAATTATCTTTATACAGCTCTACTTGTAGAAACTGAATATTTTATCGCTTAATCTAAGCTTCTGTAGTTTCCTTATTCTTCACTACCAGCCTGAATCCTTCCCCATGAATGTTCAAAATTTCAACATTCTCATCCTTCTTAAGATATTTACGCAGTTTTGCTATGTAAACGTCCATACTACGGGAAGTAAAATAATTGTCATCTCTCCAAATTTTGGTCAATGCAAGTTCCCGCGGCATAAGATCATTCTCGTGCAAAGCAAGAAGACGCAATAACTCATTTTCCTTTGGAGAAAGTTTGGTTGGTTCTTCATTATTATAGGTAAGGAACCTCAACTTTGAGTTAAGGTGAAATCCACCTATCTGGAATTCGAATTGCTTACTATCTGCAACACTATCTGTAGCTTTACGCTGCATAATAGCCTTTATTTTCATAAGCAACACTTCACTGTCAAAAGGCTTGTTCAGGTAATCATCTGCCCCAACCTTGTAACCTTTCAAAACATCTTCTTTCATCGCTTTTGCGGTTAAGAAAATGATAGGAACTTCCTCATTCTTGTCGCGAATCTCCTTGGCCAGGGTAAACCCGTCTTTGTAAGGCATCATAACATCAAGGATACAAAGGTCAAAATCGTCTTTTTTAAACTTTTCAAATCCTTCCATTCCGTTCTTGGCGTGCGTAACTTCATAGTCATTCATTGCCAAATAATCTTTTAAGACCGTTCCAAAATTGGGATCGTCCTCAACTAATAAAATCTTCTTGCTTTCAGTTTCCATATTTTCTACGTTATTAATGGTAATTTAATTATAAATATACTTCCTTTTCCTTTTTCACTTTCCACTGTAATGGAACCGTGATGGTCGTCCAGGATTCGTTTTGTGTAAGCCAGGCCTAAACCATGACCTTTCACATTATGTATGTCTCCCGTATGTTCACGGTAGAACTTTTCAAATATCTTTTTTTGTACTGCCCTGCTCATTCCAGATCCCTGATCCCTCACCTTCATCACGATATAATTCCTCACATTCTCTGTGAAAATATCAATACGGGGCTCTTCAGGGGAATATTTAACGGCATTATCCAGAATGTTGACCACAACATTGGTTAAATGATCTTCATTTGCCAGCACCGAGGATTTCAAAGCTCCAAAATGTGTTTTTATATATCCGTTACGATCTTCCACTATTAATTCAACGTGGTTGATCGCTTCCTCAACAAGATCATGTAAATGCAAACGTTCCTTTTTTAGATCCAGCTCATTCTTTTCAAGCTTGGAAATTTGCAGTACATTTTCAACCTGAGCATTCATCCTCTTGTTCTCATCCCTTATCATTTGCAAATACCGGTTCACCTTTTCATGATCATTGATGATCTTGGGGTTCTTAATAGCATCAAGAGCCAGATTAATTGTCGCAATGGGAGTTTTGAACTCGTGCGTCATATTGTTTATAAAATCTGTTTTTATTTGCGAGATCTGGCGCTGTTTTATTAATTGTGACAAGGCGCTGGAATACGCAATAACTATAATAAGGGTAAAAATAATAGACAATGCCGCCATAAGGGTAACTGCAGAGAGTACAACCTTTTTCTTTCCTGTAAAATTCACTGCCAATTGATAATTGCTCTGTCCCATAGCATTTACAAATAACGGAACAGAATAAGTGGCAGGATGATCTTCCTTAAAATTATCTGAATGCACTTTAGTGCTCAGAGAATTGCTATATACCGCATATTCAAAATCTGTTTCCAGATTGTAATTCTGCAGTTCGCGGGCTAGTAAATTTTCAATTCTATTTTCTGAAATCCTCCGGTGAATGGGTATCTTAGAAGTAAATTCAGAAATATAGGAGCGCAGCAAATTTCGCTGCATTTCACTCATTCCCATTAACTGCCCTAGTTTAGCTTCCGTAGAAAGCTCATCCCCCTTCGCACCCTCCTTTTTAAAAAGACTGTTTATACTCTTTTTTAAAGTCTGTACAAATTCTATACTATCGCGTGCAGAAACTAAAAAATCTGATGAAACCTTATAATCCTCTTCCACTATGCCTTCAGACATGACATCATTAGTGCTCCCAAACCTGTCACTTTCCATTTGAAAATGACGTAACATTGTTACTTCATTTAAAGCTACCGTTGCACTATCTCCCCTGTTGAATTCAAACCAGAAATCCTCAATTTCTTCATTTTGAAGTTCTTTGGAAACATTTATTAAAACCTGCTTGGCGTTATAAGAAAATTGCTCCTCTTTATCATCTACCGTGGTTTTTATCCAATATCCCTGAACGAAAATTATTCCTATAAGCGACAAACTCATAAGTACCACGAGAAAGAGGAATAATTTTTTATTCATGCTTCAAAAGTAAGATTTTAACATTTAGAGGATAATCCCTTTAACCAAATGTTAACATAACGAACCCTAATTTTTATTAGGTTTTAAGAGAATTTCATGAAGATTTTTCACCCGTTCTTTAGTAAAAGATAAATCTGAATTAATAATTTCAAAATTTGCCAATTTCCGCTTTTGTTCATCACTCCATTGGTGAAGCATTCTCGCTTCAATTTCCTCTAAAGAACTTTGGTCCCGGTCTTGTAATCTTTCTATTCTTTTTTCCATTGGGGCAGTAACAAGAATTACCGCATCGCATTTTTTATAACCGCCGGTTTCAAAGAGAATGGCTGCTTCATAAATGATATAAGGAAAGGTTTGGGTTGCCATCCACTGTTCAAAATCCCTGGCCACAGCGGGATGAATAATCCTGTTAAGATCTTCTAGTTTTTGCGGGGAAGTAAATACTCTGGAAGCAATATATTTTCTGTCCGGCAAACGGCCTTTGTATGCCTTTGAACCAAGTAGTTCTATTATTGATGCTTTTACCCGGGCAGAGGTTTCCATTAATCTTTTTCCTGCCTCATCTGCTATATATACCGGAACATCCAGTTCTTTAAAAAAGCCGGCAACAGTGGTTTTACCACTACCAATCCCACCGGTGAGGCCTACAATTTTCATCGTTTTACTACGAATTGGATCTTCTTTTCATTTAAGCGCACATTATTTACCAGGCTGGGTTTTTGAATCACCTGCGCCAGGAGAAAACCTTCTTTAGGCAATTCATTTCTAAAATCTACCACTACCTTAAAGGCTGCAGGTGCGATCTTTTCAAAATCATTCAGGCTTACCTGATAAAATACGGCCACTTCTTTTGGAAAGATCACGACGTTAAATCCTTCGGGAACATTTTGAAGTTCAATAGGAATTTCAACTCTCCCTTCAGTAAATTTATCTGTACGCAGGGAATAATTTACTTCCTCCTGGAAAAACGTAACTTTTTCAAGCCCGGTCTTATCCAGTTTTATTTTACCCTGCAGGTCTTTGCTTATATTATTGATCTTAAGCATTACGGTACTCACCACTTTTAAAGTATCCAGTATACTTTGTGGACCGCTTACACGAACAGTATCTGGCAGAAGTTTAACTTCCTCCAGCGCGGAATAGCCTACTGCAAAACCCAGCTCAATATTTGGAACAATATTCACCGTTTTAACGGCTTTCTGTTCAAAATTAATTCGCAAGTTGTTTTGCAGAAAAGTAACATCTTCAAACTCAAGATTTAATTGGGTGAGAAGGGCAGGTTTTTGCTGTTCCAGATCATATACCAGTTGCCTGCTCTCTTCCCGGGCATCACTAACATCTATTTGAAGGGCCGGAGGGAACATTCTGTAACGGGCAATATTAAATCCATAATCTCTTATTCTAAGATTAAGAGTTGCAGGATTTTGGTCTACAAGGAGTTTATCCTTGGGGATATTTATATAACTAAGGGGCAATTCTACGGGCACCGTATAATGCTTGGCAAACTGAACAAAGATCCAAATAAAGGCAGAGAAACCCAGGAAGAACAAAAAGGTCTTCAGCGGGCCGCGTTTGATCCAGGGCTTACCTGGCATTTTCTTTTTTGATATCATTAAAAAATAATTCAGGAAATGCAATTTCAGGTTCCATCCTCAAAAAATTTATTTTCCAAACTGAAATAAGAAACCCTTTACCATAACCCAAAAACTGGATCAATGTTGCAGGGATCGCTGCTATACCAATATTAAAACTTTTATTCTTAATGGCCGCATCCAAACCTATTATTCCAAAATAGAAAAAATACAGCAGGAATAAAAAGGGATTGCCCACCAATAACAATAACGCGGCAATTAACAGGCCAATTATAAACAACGAAGGAAACCAATAAGTGATCTTTGCCGAATGTGGATGCCATTTATTGAGAATGGGCCTCACTTTACCAAATTTATATACCTGGGTATGAAATTTATTCCAGTCTATTCTTCTTTTATGATATACAAATGCCTGCGGAATAAGCACTGTTCCATATCCAAGCTCTTCCAGTCTTAAGGCAAGATCTGGATCCTCTCCCGGGTGAATAAAGCCGAATCCTCCTGAGGCCTGAAAAGCTTTTTGGGAAAGCCCCATATTAAAGCTCCTGGGCTGAAATTTCCCCACCGCCTTTTTACGTCCACGTATTCCACCAGTGGTAAAAAGGGAGGTCATAGAATAATTTATAGCCTTTTGAAGATCTGTAAAACTTTCATCGGCAGCATCGGGCCCGCCAAAACAATCGACATAATTTAAGGATAAAGAAGCATCCACTTCATTTAAGTATTGCGGCGGAAGTAGCACATCTGAATCCAGAATAAGAAAGTAATTCCCTTTTGCCTTTTTCATCCCGTAATTACGGGAATCTCCGGGGCCGGAATTGGGTTTTTGATAATAGCTGATATTTAATACATTCCTAAACTCCCCAACCACCTCATCACAAGGAATAGTAGAACCATCTTCTATTATAACTATCTCATATTCCCTATCAAACACAAGTGCCGTCATACTTTGCAGCAATTCCCGGATCTCCCCGGGCCTGTTGTAAACCGGAATTATAAAGGAATAATATAACACGTTAGGTTTGTTCAAAAAGTGAAAATTTAGGCTAAAATAAAGCCCCGATAAATAACGGGGCCAATTTCAAGATAGGTTATTACATTATTATTCCTGGTCTTTCATAAAAGTTTCCATTACCATCTGGCTTACACCCATATTGGAGAATCCTCCATCATGAAATAAATTCTGTAGGGTAACCTTTTTTGTAAGATCAGAAAATAAACTAATTGTATAGTCTGCACATTCCAATGCTGTTGCATTTCCAAGTGGTGACATTTTATCGGCATACGCGATGAAACCGTCAAAACCTTTCACTCCCTGTCCGGCAGTGGTAGGAGTTGGTGACTGGGAAATAGTATTTACACGTACTTTTTTCTCTGTTCCAAAGAAATATCCAAAACTACGCGCTATAGATTCCAGGTATGCCTTATTATCGGCCATATCATTATAATCAGGAAAAACACGTTGGGCTGCCATATAGGTCAACGCAACAATACTACCCCATTCACTCATCGCATCCTTTTTATAAAGGACCTGCATGGTCTTGTGAAAAGAAACTGCGGAAATATCCCATCCTTTTGTAGTGAAATCATAGTTCATATTGGTATAATGATTCCCTTTACGAACGTTTACAGACATTCCTATGGAGTGCAAAACAAAATCAAGTTTCCCCCCAAGGATCTCCTGTGCCTTTTCTACTAAATTTTCCAGATCCTCAACACTTGTAGCATCTGCAGGAATGATCTCAGAATTGGTTTTTTCACCCAAAGCGTTAAGAGTTCCCATTCTTAAGGCAATTGGAGCATTTGTTAGTACAAATTTTCCGCCTTCTTCGTGCACTCTTTCAGCAGTTTTCCAGGCAATGGAATTCTCATCCAGGGCCCCGAAAATAATTCCTCTTTTTCCTTTTAGTAGATTGTATGACATGTGATATTTTTTAAATGGTTGTTTAAGCGTGTAAATATAACAAACTTGAATTAATTAAGTAAGGCCTTTGCATGCGCCATTGCCGATGCGCTTAAAGTATTACCGCCAAGCATCATGGCCAGTTCTTCGATACGCTCTGCCGTTTCCAGTTGTCTTATCCTGGTAACCGTGGTTTCCTCCACATCTTCCTTAAAAATTTTGAAATGACTGCTGCCTTTCCCTGCTATTTGCGGTAAATGTGTAATGGCGATCACCTGCATATTGCTACCCATCCTTTGAAGTATATCTCCCATTTTCTGGGCAATATCTCCTGAAACGCCGGTGTCTATTTCATCAAAAATAATAGTAGGCAATTTGCTTTGGGTTGCAAGTATACTTTTTATGGCCAGCATGATCCTGGAAAGTTCCCCCCCGGAAGCTGCTTTTTTAATATCGTTAAAATCACCACCTTTATTGGCCGAAAGATACCAGGTGAGCTCGTCCTGCCCGTTTGTGAAATAATCCTTCTGTAAATTCAGGTCAATTTTTAGTCGGGCGTTGGGCATTCCAAGATCGGCAATTATTTGCTCAACATTCCCAACAAACCCGGGAATAACCTTTGCTCTATTGTCGTGTATCTTTTTAGCAATTGCTGAAAGTTGTTCTCTTTTAGCTTTTATTTCCTTCTGAAGATTAGAAAGATCTGCTTCAGCATTCTCTGTAAGATCAACTTTTTCCTGAAGTGTTTTTGAAATTTCCAACAGTTCCCCTATGGTGGAAGCCGCATGTTTTTTCTGTAAATTAAAAATCACCTGAAGTTTAGCGTTTACTTCTTCCAGCTCTCCGGGATTGGCTTCAACCCGCTCCAGTAAATTTTCAAGTTCCAGTGCAATGTCATCCATTTCTATGATCACACTCTCCACGCGCTCCTTTAAACCCGCATAGTTGCCTGAAAATCCTGCTATTTTAGTAAGGTGTGCCCTTACCTCCTTTAAATGTGAAAGTGTTCCCGTCTCTTCCTGTTGTATCAATGAAACAGAGGTTCCCAGGTGTTCTGTGAGCAATTCCACATTGCTCAATTCTTCACTACGCTCTTCCAGTTCTTCCTGCTGCCCGTCCTTTAACCTGGCTTCCTGAAGTTCCTTTAATAGATAGAGGTTATAGTCGTGTTCTTTTATTGCAAGGGCCTGCTCTTCTTTTAAAGTATTTAGTCGTTGGTCCAGCTTTTTAAGGGATCGCATCTCCCCCCGGTATTCCTTTAACACCGGGCCGTTTCCAGCCAGGATATCTATTACCTGGAATTGATATTGATTTTCGCCAAGACTTAGCGTTTGGTGCTGCCCGTGTATATCAATTAAAAGATCCCCGAGTTTTACCAAAACAGGTAAGGTTACGGGTGTATCATTTATAAATGCACGGGATTTTCCGGAAGTTAGAATCTCCCTGCGAATAATGGTTTGCTCCTCAAAGTCGAGATCTTCGGCTTTAAAGAAATCCATTAAATTGTAATTGGAAACATCAAAACTACCTTCAATCACACATTTATTACCGGTGTTTCTAATTACGCTGTAATCTGCCCGCTTCCCAAGAAGAAGTCCCAGGGCACCGAGCATAATAGATTTACCCGCGCCGGTTTCCCCGGTTATTATTGTAAATCCCTTTTTAAGATCAATTTTAATATCTTCTATAAGGGCGTAATTTTTTATGGATAATGCTGTAAGCAAAGTGTATCAATTTTGAAGCTAAAGATACATGAGAAATTCTTCTCTATCAAAGCCGGAATGAATTAGAATTGGATCTTGCGCCAGTTTTCTGAATACATTGGAGCAGCGCGGTTTAACACGTCTACCATATCCCGTAATGGCACATTGGGCCCTGCAGTAAAGATTTGTTCTATT
>CAXAZV010000047.1:0-15217 GCA_963973375.1 uncultured Antarcticibacterium sp. | reverse complement strand
CCACGCCTTTAAGATAATCTATAGGGGTTTGCAACAGGTTTGCACTCATAAAACGAAGATATCAAAAATGCCTTTTTTACCATTCAATCCTTTGATTTAAAATCATTTTTTCAGTAATAAATGTATTTCCCGGCACCATTTTGATCAAAATTTCGCTTCACATCTGGCTTTATGCGTAATTAAGACCATATTTTGTAATTTGCAGCATAATCTAATTTCATCTATGCCTACAATTTTTAAGCTGTGCCTTTTCCTGCTCCCCGTAATAAGTTACGCACAAATAGATTTGAGTGGGCAGCAGCTTTCCCGGGTAGATTTTAAAGAGATTGAGGCTCATATTACTGTAGATCCATATCAAAAATTTGTTTCAGGGAATGTAATGATGAAAATGGTGATGCTTCAGCCGGCAGATTCTGTTTTTATAGATGCCAGGAATATGGCCTTTGAAAATGTTCTGCTGAACGGAATGCCTGTGAAATTCAATAATGATGACCAAAGGCTTTGGTTAATTTCCAGGTTTACACCATCTCAGGAAAATACTATTTCTTTCAGTTACAAGGTTGTTCCACGGCAAAGTATGTATTTTATAAACTGGGATATTGCTGAAGAAGCTGAGGTTTCCCGGCAGGTCTGGACTCAGGGGCAGGGAAGGTACACCTCCCACTGGTTGCCAAGCTTTGATAACCCGGGTGAAAAGGTGATCTTCAATTTGACATGGCTCTTTCCGCAGGAATATACGTTGGTTTCCAACGGAAGCTTAAAAAGCAAAACATCTGTAAATGACAGTTTAACCCAATGGGATTATACTATGCAGGCGCCCATGAGCAGCTATCTTGTAGCGATGGCTGCAGGTAAATATGATTCTGAGAGTTTTATAACCGGTTCGGGAATTCCTGTCATAAATTATTTTGAACCCAGGGACGGGGAAAAGGCAGAACCTACTTACCGGCATACCAAAGAGATCTTTGATTTCCTGGAAACCGAAATTGGAGTGGCTTACCCCTGGCAAAACTATAAGCAGATACCCGTGCAGGATTTCCTCTACTCGGGGATGGAGAATACCGGTGCCACAATATTTTCCAATTCTTTTGTGGTAGATGATACTGGCTACAATGACATTAATTATGTAAAGGTTAATGCTCATGAACTGGCGCATCAATGGTTTGGAAATTTTGTTACCGCTATAAATGATGAACATCATTGGCTTCAGGAGGGTTTTGCCACTTATTACGCCCTGTTGGCAGAAAGACAGATCTTTGGCGACGATTATTTCTACTGGAATCTTTACCAGCGTGCAGAGGAGCTAAAAGCTTTAAGTGACAGCGGGAAAGGAGAATCCCTTTTAAGCCTGAAATCAAGTTCGCTAACGTATTATCAAAAAGGAGCCTGGGCATTGCATATTTTAAGGGAGAAAGTTGGGGACAGGGCTTTTAAAGATGCAGTACAGAATTATTTAAATGCGTACGCATTCGGGAATGCAGGAACAGATGACCTTATACGGGAATTTGAAAAAGCTTCGGGCCTGGATCTCAGTGATTTTGTTTCAGGCTGGCTGCTGCAGTCGGCTTTTCAGGGAACGGAGGCGCTTAATTCCTTAAAAAAGTCGGAATTCATAAGGAATTATATGGAAGTGGCCGCTTTGCGCGAGCTTCCTTTTCAAAATAAAAAAGAGCAGTTAGACCGCGCCCTCAATTTCCCTGTTAACGATTATATTGGACAGGAAGTGGTTTACCAGCTTGCCGGCCAAACCGGCCCGGGGGTTGAAGCCCTGTATAAAAAAGCTTTTGAAAGCGGCAACTTGTATGTGAGACAAGCCATTGCTTCCAGTATGGAAAACATTTCGCCGCAGTTAAAAGGGGATTTTGTTAGTCTGCTCAACGAAGATTCCTATTTTAGTATAGAGTATGCCTTGCTGAAATTATGGATGCAGTATCCTGATGAGTCGGCCAGGTGGATAGAAAAAACCTCCAATATTGAGGGCTTTTCAAACAAAAATGTTAGAATGCTCTGGTTGGTGCTTAACCTTGTCTCTCCTCAAACCGGTAAACAAGAGCTTGCAACGTATTATAACGAATTGAGTTCCTACACCAGGGAATATCTCCCCTTTGAATTAAGACAGAATGCTTTTGGATATTTATACCAGCTCAATGCCTTTGATGATGAAAATTTGAAGGATCTGGTAAAGGCGGGACAACATCATAATTCCAGGTTTCGGGATTATTCCAGAAAATTGCTGGGCGAGTTATTGAAGCAACCGGAGTATATTGAAAGATATTCTCAACTTAAGATGAATATGAGCGGGAAGGATGAGACCTTTTTGAATGCCAGATTAAAGAGTTGATAAACATAAGATTTAATTAAATTTACCCGAATGAGGGCATTGGTAATTTCAGGGGGTGGCAGCAAAGGTGCTTTTGCAGGCGGTGTTGCCCAATATTTGATAGAAGAAAAAAAGAATCATTATGACCTTTTGTTGGGCACATCCACAGGAAGTTTATTGATCCCGCATCTGGCTTTGAATAAATCGCGAAAGATAAAAGGGATCTTTACTTCAGTAGATCAAAACAGCATCTTCAATAACCTGCCGTTTTTAACCAAGCGGGTGCATGGGTATGACCAGATCTCCATTAATCATTTTAATGTAATACGCAATTTCATCCAGGGGAAAAAAACCTTTGGCGAAAGCTTGAACCTTAAAAGCCTCATTCGCCAATCGTTTACAGAGGATGAGTTCCGTGAGCTTCGCGCCCGGGAGGGAGATATTGTTATTACTGTTTCCAATTTGTCGCTTAATGAGGTTGAGTACAAGTCAATCAAGGATTTTGAGTACGATGATTTTTGCGACTGGATTTGGATCTCCTGTAATTATACACCCTTTATGAGCCTGGTGCAAAAGAACGGGTGTGAGTATGCCGATGGTGGCCTAGGTTCAATGGTCCCTATTGAAGAGGCTATAAAACGGGGAGCCACAGAGATAGATGCGATTGTACTCCAAACCGAAGTAACCTATTTTAACCGCATGCCCTCAAAAAACGTGTTTGCCCTTATCACCAATCTTTTCAGCTTTATGCTGGACAGGATAGAAAATCAAAACATACGTATAGGAAAGTTTGCAGCTGCCAATAAAGATGTTATTATTAATTTCTATTACACACCCACGGTTTTAACAACCAATTCCCTTATTTTTGATAAAAAGAAGATGGAGAGCTGGTGGGAGAGCGGGTATAGCTTCGGAAAATTAAAAGACGACGAGTTGAATCAAATTGAACCTTAATGCGGGCATTAGTAATATCAGGAGGAGGGAGTAAAGGGGCCTTTGCAGGAGGTGTTGCTCAATATTTAATTGAGCAGAAAGGAAAGAAATATGATATTTTCCTGGGTACTTCTACCGGAAGCCTACTCATACCGCACCTTGCTGCGGGAAATATTCAAAAGATCTATGAGATCTATACCAATGTTACTCAACACAAGATCTTTAATGTAAACCCATTTATAGTCAAGAAAAAGGATGGTCGGGAATATGTGACCATTAATTACTGGAATACTCTATGGCAATTTATAAAACAGAAAAGAACTTTTGGGGAAAGTAAAAATCTTAGGAAGGAAATAAAAAAGCATTTCTCCCCTGAAGATTTTGAGCTGCTGAAATCTGGCAATAAAGAAGTTGTTGTTACGGTTTCCAACCTTTCCAAGAACAGGGTAGAGTACAAAGCCATCAGCGAATTTGAATATGAAGATTTTTGCGACTGGATATGGATAAGCTGTAATTATATTCCATTTATGAGCCTTGCTACCAAGAATGGGTGGGAATATGCCGATGGTGGTCTTGGTTGTGTGGTGCCAATTCGGGAAGCTATAAAACGCGGGGCCAAAGAAGTTGATGCTATTATCCTGGAGGCCGAAAATATGGAATACCATAAGGTGCTTGGTAAAAACCCATTTTCACTTATGATCAACCTATTTGGGTTTTTGCTGGACCAGGTGGAATATCACGATGTGGTGGAAGGAAAGCTGGCTGCGCTGAATAAAAAAGTAACCCTTACCACTTATTATACCCCGGTACAACTCACAGAAAACTCTCTGGTTTTTAATAAAACAGCCATGAAAGACTGGTGGGAGCAGGGTTTTGAGTATGCCAGGGAAAAAGACCTGGAGAATAAAGCCTCCCGAAAATTCTGGAGGACCTTTTTCTAGATCATATTACGCACATCTTTCTTAATATAATCCAGGGCCGCATCTGTAGGGGAGGCCTGATCCATCAAACCGGTTAAAAGTAATTCCCGCAATTTTGCGGCATCATTCACATCTTCCCTTTTTGCTGTTTTTCTCACCATTCCAATAGTTGCATTTTTTGATGTTTTTATAACGTTCCAGCATTCCCCGCTAAGATAAATTTGCTGGGCAAGGTTATGATCAAATTCCATATCTATGGTGCGGGTGAGTAACTCCTCATAATCCTCCACATTATCTGATGTTGGTTTCACCCTTAACAACAATTTTCCCAGGGAGATGCGCTCCAGGAACAAAGCCATTCTTTCATACGCCTGAAGTTTAAGGGGTAAGGCCTCTTTTTGATTTTCCTGTCGCAGGAGAAATCTCCGGCGTTTTTCCTCATTGGTAATATGCATTTTAAAGAAATAGAAGGAAACGGCTCCAACTACCACAGCCGGTAAAAGGTAAAAGAACAATTGTAAAATATTAGTTTCGGTCATAATGATATAAGCTATAATGGCCTGTAAAGTTAATATATACTTTTAAGTTGAGGCAAATTCTATTGGTTCAAATAATCCAGGGCCATTTGAGACATTACTTTTACGCCAAGTAACATTCCGCTTTCATCAATAAAGAAATCTGGGGTATGGTGGGGAGCGGCGTCTTTTGTTCCCAGGGGTTGCCCACCAAGAAAGAAATAGAATCCCGGGATCTTTTCCTGGAAAAAAGAAAAATCCTCGCCTCCCGTGGTTGCCTTTTGCAACTCTACTTTATCTTTTCCCGCAACTTTTTCCAAAGTTGGAAGCATCTGGTTTGTAAGTTCAGGATCGTTATAGGTAATCGCGGTATTGTTCTGGAATTCAATAGTTGCGTTTCCTCCAAAAGCTTTTGCAATGGCGGGTACCATTTCATTCATTCTTTTAAGGATCAATTCCTTCATATCGGGATCAAGGGTTCTTACGGTTCCTATCATTTCAGCAGTTTCTGGAATAATATTAAAACGCACCCCGCTTGTGATCTTCCCAACAGTGATCACCGCTGCACCGTCCACCAGTTTTGATTCACGGCTTATTATAGTTTGAAGGCCGTCTATTATTTTTGCTGAAATTAGGATAGGATCAACCCCGGTCCAGGGGGCAGAGCCATGGGTTCCTTTTCCTGCTACATTTATTACAAAGCGCTCCACGGCCGCCATAGTCCCTTCGGGTTTATAACGAATTGTTCCTACCGGTGTCCCTGAATTTATATGAAGGCCAAAAATTGCATCCACTTTTGGGTTTTCCAGCACACCCTCTTCTATCATAACCGATGCTCCTCCTTTTTCTCCAGGGGGCGGGCCTTCTTCAGCGGGTTGAAATATAAATTTCACCGTGCCGTTAATCTTATCTTTATTTTTAGAGAGAACTTCGGCTACTCCCATCAGGATTGCGGTGTGGGTATCATGACCGCAGGCGTGCATTACTCCCGTCTCTGTGCCAAGGAATTCGGTTCTTACAGTAGATTTGAAGGGAAGGTCATTTCTTTCAGTAACTGGTAAGGCATCAATATCGGCTCTCAAGGCAACTACTTTTCCCGGATTGTTTCCCTTTAAAATTCCAACCACTCCTGTTTTGGCGATTCCGGTTTGTACTTCCATTCCCAGGCTTTCAAGATGGGCTGCCACTTTTTTTGCAGTTTCAAATTCCCGGTTGGAAAGCTCGGGATTTTGATGAAAATCCCTTCTCCATTCTATAACTTGTTTTTCAACATTTTCAGAGGCTTGGCTTATTGCAGGATCTGTTTGCTGTGCGTTTAAGAGTGAAAAGGAGAGGAGTGTAAAAATAACCGAGGGCAAAAGGGAGCATTTGTTTTTCATGGAATCAAGGTATTTATTTTTTGCAATTTGTATAAGAGAGTATTTTAGAATTGGATGAGCCTGTAACCCTCATTTTGCAATTGGATCAAAGCTGTCATTGCCGAAAGGGAAATTTTGGTTTGGGGAATTCGTCTTTCTTCAGAAATATTTCTGGCGAAAGATGTTTGTCCGCATAAAAGAATTTCGACCCCGTGTTCACTTAATGCCTCAAAGAGGGGAATATTTGGATTATCGGTTTTATAAATTTCTTTGTAAAAATCATTCTTAAGTAGCGTTTGAGCTGCACCTCCGTGCATGATCAAATACACCTTCATAGAATTGAGTGGTTTTCCCGCTTCTACGTGCATATTTAAAAATCTCGCTACGGTCTCCACATATTTATTTACTTCAGCAGGATCTTCAGCCGCCTTGCTTACATCAAACACCACTTTGTACTCTTCAGAAAGCGAAGTTTTATAGTCGGGGTTTTCTATGGAATAACTAGGTCCAAAATTTACAATAGGTCTTTCAGAAGCAGTGTGGTCCTGAGCAAAACCTTCAGAAATAATAAATAGAAACCCAAGTAAACACAGCAATTGCAGATTTTTGACCATACAGGTATAAATTAAATGAAGAAGCTAAATGTATTTAAAATATCGCGATTCACATAATTAAAGATCTGCTTGTTTAAAAGTAAGCGTGCCTGAGGTTTTTAGGTAAGGGGTTTTTTGGTTAAATTCACAGCCTAAAAGAAGGAAGAAAAATTGGAATCTTATTTAGCTGAATTGAATGATGCCCAGCGGGCGCCTGTTCTTCAAAAGGATGGAGCAATGATAGTGATTGCGGGAGCGGGATCTGGCAAAACGCGGGTGCTTACCTATCGTATTGCATATCTTATGAGCAAGGGGGTAGATCCCTTTAATATACTTGCGCTTACCTTTACCAACAAGGCTGCGCGCGAAATGAAAAAGCGTATAGCCAGTATTGTGGGGAACAGTGAGGCAAAAAATTTATGGATGGGAACTTTCCATTCCATATTTGCGAAAATGCTGCGTTTTGAAGCCGATAAACTTGGGTACCCGTCCAATTTTACCATTTATGATACGCAGGATTCCCAAAGGCTTATTTCGGCAATTATTAAGGAAATGGCGCTGGATAAGGATGTTTATAAATATAAACAGGTGTATTCCCGAATCTCTTCATACAAAAACAGCCTTATTACGGTGAAAGCATATTTTGCCAATCCTGAATTAATGGAGGCAGATGCTATGTCTAAAAAACCACGCTTGGGTGAGATCTATAAAAATTATGTAGACCGTTGTTTTAAAGCGGGTGCAATGGATTTTGATGACCTGCTCCTAAAAACAAATGAACTGCTCAACAGGTTTCCAGATGTGCTGCATAAATACCAGAACCGCTTCCGGTATATTCTGGTAGATGAGTACCAGGATACCAATCATTCCCAATATTTGATAGTGAAAGCCCTATCAGATAAATTTCAGAATATATGCGTGGTGGGAGATGATGCGCAGAGTATTTATGCATTCCGGGGAGCAAATATCAATAACATATTAAATTTTCAGAAAGATTATGAGAATGTACAAATGTACCGGCTTGAACAAAATTACCGCTCAACACGTAATATTGTAAATGCCGCAAATTCCATAATTGAAAAGAATAAGACCAAACTGGACAAGGTGGTTTGGACTGCCAATGATGATGGGACAAAAATAGTGGTGAACCGGCTGCTTAACGATGGGGAAGAAGGAAGATTTGTAGCAAGCTCCATTTTTGAAAACAAAATGCAGAACCAGCTGAACAATGGGGGTTTTGCAATTTTGTACAGGACCAACGCGCAAAGCCGCGCTATGGAAGATGCGCTTCGAAAAAGGGAGATCCCATACAGGATCTATGGCGGACTTTCTTTTTACCAGCGAAAAGAGATCAAGGATGTGCTTTCTTATTTGAGATTGCTTGTAAATCCTAATGATGAGGAGGCCCTTAAACGGGTGATCAATTACCCGGCAAGAGGTATTGGGCAAACCACCATAGACAAGCTTACCATTCTTGCAAATCAATACGGGAGGTCCATCTTTGAAGTAATTGAAAATATAGATCAATTAAATATCAAGATCAATTCGGGAACCAGGAACAAGCTTTCCAATTTCGTGAATATGATCAAGAGCTTCACGATACTGAATGAAAACGCAGATGCCTTTACGGTTGCCGATACGGTTGCCAGGAAAACAGGACTTATCCAGGAATTAAAAAAGGATGGTACTCCTGAAGGTGTCGCGAGAATTGAGAATATCGAGGAATTGATGAACGGGATCAAGGATTTTGTGGAAGGCCAGAAAGAACTGGCAGATGCTACAGGTTCACTTACAGAATTCCTTGAAGATGTGGCCCTGGCTACAGATATGGATAAGGATACCGGTGATGATGATCGGGTGGCTCTTATGACCATTCACCTTGCCAAAGGATTGGAATTTCCGTTTGTTTACATTGTGGGGATGGAAGAGGATCTCTTCCCTTCGGCTATGAGCATGAATACCCGGTCTGAACTTGAGGAGGAACGCCGGTTGTTCTATGTAGCTCTAACCCGGGCTGAAAAACAAGCTTATCTTACCTACACCCAATCCCGCTATCGTTGGGGAAAACTTATAGATGCAGAGCCAAGCCGGTTTATTGAAGAGATTGAATCTCAATTTCTGGATTATATGGTACCGCAGGATGATTACAAATATAAGCCTCTCATAGATACAGATATTTTTGGAGAAGTAGATAAAAGCAGTCTGCGACAAACCAAACCAAAATCGGGTTCCCCGCCACCGGCCCACAAGCCAAGTGAAGAACAATTAAGAAAGCTAAGAAAACTTAGGCCCGCTACTTCGGTGCCTACCAATATTTCTCATACAGATGGTATTAAGCTGGAGGAAGGTAATGAAGTAGAACATATAAGATTTGGTAAAGGGGTAGTTTTAAAAATTGATGGAATAGGCCAGGATAAAAAAGCGGAGATAGATTTTCAAAATGGCGGGATCAAGAAATTGTTGCTTCGGTTTGCCAAGTTAAAGTTGCTTTCTTAACAATTATTATAATATTCATAAAGTTCTGTTAGGCGACGGGCTATAGCTTTTTTAATGTTATATCTTTAATATAAATTGTCTTTACATTCATTTTTTTTCAGGGAAATCTTGCAATTTCCCTGTCATAAAATATGATTTGGAATAAAAATTTAAACATTTATGGCAGAATTAATTAGAATATATGAAGAGAACCCCAACCAAAAGGACATTAAAAAAGTTGTTGATGTCTTGCGTAACGGTGGTTTGATAATTTATCCTACAGATACAGTTTATGGTCTTGGTTGTGATATAACAAATACCCAGGCCCTGGAGAGGATCGCGCAGATCAAAGGGGTGAAACTGGATAAAGCCAATTTCTCTTTTATTTGTGAAGATCTTAGCAATCTATCAGATTACGTAAAGCAAATAGATACACAAACCTTTAAGATTCTTAAACGGAGTCTGCCCGGTCCATACACATTTATTTTACCCGGTAACAACAATTTACCTTCAGTATTTAAAAAGAAGAAGACGGTGGGAATTAGGGTGCCCAATAATAATATTTGTAAGGCCATTGTTAGCCTGTTGGGAAATCCTATTGTCTCCACTTCAATAAGAGACCAGGATGAGGTGATTGAATATACCACAGACCCTGAACTTATTCATGAGAAATGGGATAAACTGGTTGATATTGTAATTGATGGGGGGTATGGAGACAACATACCTTCCACTGTAATTGATCTTACCACCAGTACCCCGGAGGTTATCCGGCAAGGTAAGGGAAGCATAGAGATCATGTAGGTTCAAGTAAAAGATTAATAAAAGATCCCGCAATTTGCGGGATCTTTTGGTTTAAAAAAGTTTTTTGCCAGCAAACTTAATCACAAAAAAAGCCCCTGCAATCGCAGGGGCTTTAGTATGATTTATGAAATGCTGCTTATTTTGCAGTTTCCATTCCTTCTTCAATAAGGTTGTAGAACTGGTCTAATTTAGGTAGAATAACGATTCTGGTTCTTCTGTTTTGAGAACGACCTTCCTCAGTAGCATTTGAAGCTACAGGAACGAAGTAACTTCTACCTGCTGCAGTCATTCTTTCTGGTGGAACACCAAAGTCATTTTGAAGCATACGAACTACAGATGTAGCACGCTTCACACTTAGATCCCAGTTATCTTCTATAATAGCAGTTTTGATACCTTTGTCATCTGTATGTCCTTCTACCATAAATTCGATATCTGGTCTGTTTTTAACTACAGTAGCAACTTTTCCAAGTACTTCTTTCGCACGGTTGGTAATAGCCCATTTACCGCTTTGGAATAATAATTTATCTGAAATAGATACGTAAACAACTCCTTTTTCAACATTGATAGAGATATCCTCATCACTCATGTTTCCAAGAACACCTTTAAGACTGGTAACCAAAGCAAGGGTTACAGAATCTTTTTTGGTAAGAGCATCCTGCATACGCTGGATCTTCATATCCTTTTCTTTGATACTTTCAAGAGATCTTGAGAGGTTTTCAGCTTCTTTTTTAGATAAAGTGGCAAGATCACCTACGTTATTAAGTAAAGCAGCATTTTGGTTATTCAAAGTACGAATCTGAGAATTCATATTCTCTTTTTCGTCAAGACATGAATTAAGTTTTACAGTTGCAGTATTTAACTGGTCACTGGTTTCCTTGTGTTGGGCTTCAAGTTCGGCATATTTCTTCTGTGAAACACATGAAGAAAGCAAAATAGCCGCTGTTGCCGATAAAAGCATGAATTTTTTCATAATTGATTTCTGTTATTTATTAAAAGTTAGATTTTTCAAAGCTATCAATTCTAATGCCAATTTATTATAAATTAACGTTAAACCTTAAAATTTTGAAAACGTTTTTATACCCTGTAAATAATGACCACAAACCACGGAATTTTTGGTGAAATATCCCAATTTTTTGGGTATTATTTTCCTCTTCTTTAGTAGTGAAGGCAAGTGTTTATAAAAATTCATGTGTGCCCGGAAAACTGCCTGAAAATGGTCAATTTGCCCGGCAAATAAAAATTTGAAAGCTGCGATGCCATCGAGAATCATTCTTCCCATTAAAACTATAATCCAGGTGTATGAGGGGAGGTTTTTCACCAGGTTGAAAAGACTGTTCCTGAAATTATAAAACGTTTTTCGTGGGTTCATACTGTTTAGGGTGGCACCACCCACATGGTAAACCACAGATTCCGGTGTGTATCTTACTTTATGGCCAAGGTTAAAAAGCCTCCAGCAAAGGTCAATTTCCTCCTGGTGAGCAAAATAATCCTCATCAAGCGCCCCAGCTTCATAAAAAGCCTTTTTTCTTATAGCAAGACAGGCCCCACTGGCCCAGAAAATATCGATTTCATTATTATACTGGCCTTTGTCTTGTTCCAAACTTTCAAAGATTCGGCCCCGGCAGTAGGGATATCCAAACCGGTCTATGAAACCTCCGGCAGCCCCGGCATATTCAAAATAACCGGGATTCTTAAAATCAAGAATCTTGGGTTGAACAGCGGCTACTTCCCCGCGGGTCTTAAAAATTTTCAGCATAGGTTCGAGCCAATGCGGGGTGACCTGCACATCGCTGTTAAGGAGCACAAAAATATCTTCGGTAAGTTGTTCCAGGGCATCATTGTACCCTTTGGCGAAACCCCCATTAATCTTATTGATAATAAGCTTTGCTTCGGGAAAGTTTTCCTGGACATATTGTACAGACCTGTCAGTAGAAGCATTGTCTGCCACATACACTGTAGCTTCAGGAGAAAATTTGATAACATCTGGCAGGAACTGTTTCAAGAGTTCCACTCCATTCCAGTTAAGGATAACGACTCCTACGGTCATGAATAGTTGATTTTTCTCAATTAAAGTTCTGCCGTCAAAAGTAACAACTTTAAATGTATTGCAGCAGCATTAAAGTATTTTCAATACTGAAAGTCGGGTAGCTCCTGCAGGAAATTATATTTTTCGGCTTCATAATCCATTTGGCAAAAATAATGATCCAGCCCATTTGTAACCATAAGATATTTTGCCTGTAAATTCATATTATACCGCGCAATCTGGTCAAAAGTAGATTGTGTGATCTTGACTGAAGGAGCTTTACATTCCACAATTAAATGGATCCCACCCCCGGGATCAAATACCACAACATCATACCGTTTGATCATATTGCCCAGCATTAATTGTTTTTCAACATTGATATGACTCAACGGAAATTGTTTTTCAACCTTTAAATATTGAACGGTATGTAGTCTTACCCATTCCTCTGGGGTAAGAATTATGAATTTTTTCCTTACTTCATCAAAAGCTGCTATTTTATTTTCGCTATTTTTGAAGCGAAATGAATAATTTGGAAAATTCAATTTTTGCATAGGTTCAAATTAACAAATATTAAAAGCATGTACCTTGCATTTTTGAAAATTTAAATCCCCAACACCCGCCGGGCTTATTAAGCATTCAATTTTAAGCCCTTGAAGTCAAAGAATGGAAGAAGCAATACAAATAGTTCAGGCAATAAAAAATGGCGATGTTAAACCCATTTATTTCCTGACGGGGGAGGAACCCTATTACATAGACAAAATTTCAGATTTTATTGAAGATAGCCTTCTTACAGAAGAGGAAAAGGGTTTTAATCAAATGGTTCTCTATGGGAGGGATACAACCATTGAGGATATTGTGAGTAACGCCCGCAGGTATCCAATGATGGCAGAGCGGCAGGTATTGATCATTAAAGAGGCGCGGGATCTTTCCAGGACCATAGATAAACTGGAGGCCTATGCTGAAAATCCGCAAACCACCACAACCATTGTTATTTGCTATAAATATAAGAAGCTTGATAAACGGAAAAAGCTTTACAAGCTGGTTTCCAAAACAGGGGTTTTATTTGAGGGAAAGAGATTATATGAGAACCAGGTAGCGGACTGGATACAGAAAACCCTGAAATCGAGGGAGTACCAAATTGCCCCAAAAGCTGCACAAATGCTGGTAGAATTTCTGGGAATTGACCTTAGCAAAATTGATAACGAGCTTCAAAAACTCCAGTTGATAGTCCCTAAAGGAGCAATGATCACCCCAGAGCTCATCGAGGAAAACATAGGTATAAGTAAGGATTTTAATAATTTTGAGCTGCGGAAGGCTATAGGGCTTAAAGATGAGCTCAAAGTCCATCAAATAATCAACTATTTCTCCCAAAACCCGAAAGACAATCCAATGGTAGTCACCATTTCGCTTCTCTACGGATATTTTTCCCAAATTTTGCAATACCATGGGCTTACAGACCAGTCTAAGGCCAATGTGGCAAAAGTATTAAAAGTGAATCCTTTCTTTGTAAAGGACTATGAAGTTGCGGCGCGCAATTATCCTATGAAAAAAGCCAGTTACGCGATCGAATATTTAAGGGATGCCGATGTTAAAGGTAAAGGAGTAGGGTCTGCCAATGTGCCTCCGGGAGACCTATTAAAGGAACTTTTAGTAAAAATAATGCGGTAATATGGCAGAAATTGGATCCTGGGTCAATGCAGCCCGCTTAAGAACTTTACCGCTTTCAGTTTCTGGAATTATTGTGGGTACTACCATAGCTGCCCATCAGGAGCATTTCAATATTGTGATTTTTAGCCTTGCTATAGGTACCACCCTTGGCCTGCAAATTCTTTCCAATTTAGCCAATGATTATGGCGATGGGGTAAAGGGGACAGATAATGAGGAGAGAATAGGCCCTCCACGTGCAATTCAAAGCGGTCTTATAACCCGCGGGGAAATGAAGACAGGGATAATTATTACAGCTATTGCAACCCTTGTTATGGCTATCCTGCTTATATACTCGGCCTTTGGTAATGAAGATTTCATGTATGCAATTTTCTTTTTCCTTCTGGGCCTGGGAGCAATAGTTGCTGCAGTAAAATATACCGTAGGGCTAAACGCATATGGTTACAGGGGGATGGGAGATGTATTTGTTTTCATTTTCTTTGGCCTTGTCGCAGTGTTTGGCTCTTATTTTCTGTATGCCCTTAAAATGGACTGGCCGGTCCTTTTTCCTGCTGCAGCCATAGGGTTTTTAAGCAGCGGCGTGCTTAATCTCAATAATATGAGAGATGCAGTAAGCGATGCCCGTGCCGGAAAAAATACCCTGGTTGTAAAACTAGGATCACAAAACGCTAAAAATTATCACTATTTCCTCATATTCGGTGCAGTGCTTTGCCTTGTGATATATTCGGCATGGACAGCCCGGGAGTGGAGCGATCTTTTATACCTTTTTGGGTTTATCCCACTATTTCTCCATTTGAGGAGGGTAGTAGCAAATGAAAGCCCGGTGTTGCTGGATCCTGAACTTAAAATACTTGCTCTTACTACTTTCTTTATTTCAATATTATTTGCGGTAGGTATGCTGATTTAAATTTCAGGATAAATAAAAAATAAGGTAGGGGGCTAAAAATTTCAGCTCAATGCGTATTTTTATAAAAACATAAATTTCTTCAGATTAAAAAAGTGTAATTGAAATAGAAAATATATCCTGTTACACGAATAGATTGGGAGACAATTAATTAAAAAAGATATCTACTTATGAAAATTACATTTTACGGCCATAATTCCTTCGGAATTAAAATAGGAGATAATCATTTACTTATTGACCCATTTATAACCGGTAATGATCTGGTAAAGGATAAGATTAATATTAATGACCTTAAAGCAGATTATATTCTTTTAACCCACGCACATCAGGATCACACCCTGGATGCCGAGGCTATTGCAAAGAATACCGGTGCTATAATAGTGAGCAATTTTGAGATCACTACCCATTTTGAATCTAAAGGCCTGGAAGTTCATCCTATGAATCACGGGGGAAGCTGGGACTTTGAATTTGGGAAAGTTAAATATGTGAATGCTGTGCATACCAGTTCATTTCCAGATGGAAGCTATGGCGGGCAACCCGGAGGTTTCGTAATTGAAAGCGAACATAAGAACATATACATTGCCGGAGATACTGCATTAACAATGGATATGAAATTAATACCAATGCGCACTACCCTGGATCTTGCGATCTTACCTATAGGTGATAATTTTACCATGGGGGTGGACGATGCCATATCAGCATCTGATTTT
>CAXAZV010000046.1:0-15242 GCA_963973375.1 uncultured Antarcticibacterium sp. | reverse complement strand
ATACAAGATCCTGACAGATGGTTATACTACCAAGAAAAAATTTAAGGACTGGTATGAAGACCATCCTATAGGCAGGGAAAAAAGAGAATAAAACGGGAATATTTCATGCAATTCAAAATCTAATATCCATCTCTTTCCAAAAATCACAAATTCTTAAAATACGCATTGCCTGATCCTGATCATATTTTGGAATGGCTTCATTTTTAATCTTTGCTGCCTGAAAAATTTTCTGAAGTATGAGCAGTCCAACTTGTTATCATTGTGGAGATCCTGTAAGGGATGAGATCCTGTATGATGAAAAGTCCTTTTGTTGTAAAGGCTGTAAGACTGTGTATGAGATTTTTTCAACCCATGACCTTGCTTCCTATTATGAAATGCAGCAGGCACCCGGAGCGTCTCCTAAAATGGCCAATGGGAAATTTGATTATCTCTCCAATGATCTTATCGTAGAAAAACTC
Source organism: uncultured Antarcticibacterium sp. (assembly GCA_963973375.1). Classification (GTDB taxonomy): domain Bacteria; phylum Bacteroidota; class Bacteroidia; order Flavobacteriales; family Flavobacteriaceae; genus Gillisia. Next base: position 14,784 of record CAXAZV010000046.1, on the reverse strand, counting down.
CTGGAATTCAGGGATGATAAAACAGGGATCGTTTCTTTATATATTCCTCATATTCATTGCAGTTCCTGTATTTGGATCCTCGAAAATCTATATAAATTACAGCCGGGTATTAACTCCTCCCAGGTAGATTTTCCTAAAAAGACCGTACGTATTACATTTGATATTGAAAAAACTTCCCTGAAGGAACTTGTAGAATTCCTCAACTTAATTGGGTACGAACCTTATATAAGTCTGGATGATTCTGAAAGCGGTAAAAAACATATCAACCGAAGCATAATTTATAAACTGGGCGTTTCGGGCTTTGCCTTTGGGAACGTGATGTTTCTGTCATTTCCGGAATACTTTGAGGTTTCTGAATTCTGGCTGGACCAGTACAAAGGATTATTCCGTTGGTTGATGTTTGCCTTTTCCTTGCCGCTAGTATTTTATGTCTCCAGGGATTATTTTATTTCAGCCTATAAAGGGTTGCGTGCAAAGATCCTGAATATCGATGTGCCGCTTGCATTAGGGATCGTTGTGCTTTTTGTGCGAAGCACCCTGGAAATAATTTTCGACTGGGGCTCCGGATTTTTTGACAGTCTTACCGGATTAATATTTTTCCTAACCTTGGGGAAATTCTTTCAGCAAAAAACCTATAATTTTTTATCTTTTGAAAGAGACTATAAATCTTATTTTCCTATTGGCATTACAAGAATACTACCCTCAGGAAAAGAAGACAGTGTTCACGTTCACGAAATAAAAAAAGGGGATCGCATACTCATAAGAAATGAAGAGTTGATACCTGTAGACGGGATCCTTATGAATGGAAATGCCCGGATAGATTACAGTTTTGTAACCGGGGAATCCATTGCGGTTTCCAAAAACCCGGGAGATAAATTGTTTGCCGGCGGGAAACAGGTTTCGGGAAGTATTGAAATGGAAGCCCTTAAAAGCGTTTCTCAAAGTTATCTCACAAAACTCTGGAGCAATTCTATTTTTCAAAAAAATAAGGAACACGCTTTCACCAGGCTTATAGATCATATAAGTAAATATTTCACCATAGTCCTGTTGTTCATTGCTTTTAGCGCTGCGGGATACTGGATGTTCTATGATGTTTCTATTGCCATTAATGTGTTTACGGCGGTGCTTATAATTGCCTGCCCCTGCGCCCTGGCAATGTCCACTCCGTTCACCTTGGGAAATATGCTGCGCATTTTCGGGAATAAAAAATTCTACCTCAAAAACGCCGGGGTAATTGAGCAGCTTGCAAAAGCCAATGCGGTGATCTTTGATAAAACAGGTACTATCACTGCGAATAAAAAAAGCAGCATTAATTACGAAGGAATTCTCCTTACCCAGGATGAGGAAAGGCTTTTAAAGACCACTTTGCGATCATCCAACCATCCTTTGAGCAGAACGCTTTATGACCTCCTGGCCGAATATGACATAGTTCCTCTGGATGAGTACTGCGAGACGGTGGGACAGGGAATGGAAGCTAGCCATAAGGATAAAACCATAAAAATCGGCTCCCCGGCTTTTGTGGGAGAATCTATGGGAACAAATTCCCTTAATACGGCCGTGCATATTAGTTCCAACGATCAATACAAAGGGAAATTCATTTTTTATAATGAATACCGCGAGGGAGTTTCCAGGGTATTCAAAGATCTTGAAGAATTATATTCCCTAAGCATAATCTCCGGTGATAATGAAGGAGAAAAAGAACGCCTTAAGGAACTACTGCCCGAAAAAACACATTTCCTGTTTAACCAGAAACCCAAGGATAAATTAAATTATATAAGCTCCCTGCAGGAAAAAGGATTAACAACCATAATGGTAGGCGACGGTTTAAATGATGCCGGAGCATTGGCCCAAAGTGATGTTGGAATTGCAGTTTCAGAAAATGTAAATGTTTTCTCCCCCGCCTGCGACGCGATCCTGGATGCTTCTAAATTTGACAGGTTATATCAATTTATAAAGGCTGCCAAATCTTCAGTTACTGTTATAAAAGTGAGCATCGTTCTTTCATTTTTATACAATATTGTAGGTCTCTACTTTGCTGTAACGGGACAATTATCTCCCATTATAGCCGCTGTATTAATGCCTTTAAGCTCAATAAGTATTATAGTATTCGCGACTGTGTGCACCAACCTTATTGGAAGAAGGATAAAATAAATCTCTTGTCTTCCCTGCTCCTTCCGCTTTTCACCAGGAGGGGCATTTTCAACATATAACATAATTTTATACATATTGGGATTTAAATGTTTTAAATTCCTTATTGAAAAATTTTTCCATTTCAAAGAAGTTGTATTTTCGAATAGCGAGTCTAAAAACTAGCCATGAAGCTCACAGTAAAAGCCTTACCCATAGAGGAAATTATAGAAGATCTTTCCAGACAACTTGATATACCAATTAAAAACGATAGCGGGGAGCAGATCCTGGAATTACCTCCGGCGTTGGGTGTAGGCTATATAAGGGGAACAAGCTTCGAAACCGGGATTGGAATTATTGATTATAACTTTACTTTCTTCAAAGATTTTGAACTTCTGTTTTCAGTAAATCATACCCACCCCTTAAAATTCATTTTTTGTTCTGAAGGGCAAGTGGACCATACTTTTGAAGAGGACAATGAAATTAATACCATTAATACCTTCCAAAATGTAATTGTATCCAGCAGCGGTAACAATGGTCACATTCTCAATTTCAAGGCAAATGAAAAGGTACATGTATCCAGCATTGAAATAGTCAGGGCAAAATTCAGCAACCGGAATAATTATAATTTTGATGGTCTGGATCCGGTTTTAAAGGATATTTTCAGGGATTCTCAGGCAGAAAAGAAATTCTTTTATCAGGGAAATTACAGCATTAAAGCGGCTGATATTGTAGATGAGATCAATGAGAAAAAACTTCAGGGGTTTCTTAGATCTGTGTATGTGGAAGGTAAATTATATGAAATGCTGGTTATTCAAATTGCCCAGTATATGGATGACCAGAGAGAAGATCACCTCCCTAAGATCCTGCGACAAAAGGATATTGAAAATGTAAAAAAAGCAATAGAGCTCGTTAAAGCCAATCTTGATACCAATTTAACCATTGATTATCTTGCCAATGAGGTAGGCACCAATGTGAACAAACTTCAGGAAGGTTTTAAATATATGTATGAGCTTACCGTAAATAAGTATATGCAGCAAATTAAACTGGAGGCTGCAAAGGATATGCTGGAATCAACAGATAACAACATCTCTCAAATAGTGAATTTAATTGGCCTTAATAACCGAAGTTATTTCTCAAAGATCTTTAAAGAAAAATACCATGTGAGTCCAAAATATTTTCTGCGTTCCACCGCTGAAAAGGACACGGCTGAGGATGACAATTAAACGCGGCTCCCCAATAATTTATGCCCTCCCCGGCCTTTTTTAATTTTCCACTTTTCCGGAAGGTTAACTATTGTATGGATTTCGTTTCTTCGATTAAATTTCGAACCATAAAATTCCAGGTGCTCTTTTGCCGCTTAGATCTGGCGGAAGACATATCTCTTACTGCAATATTTAATACCTTTAATACCAAACATTCGGGAAAATAATGAACAAGAGTAACGAACACATTGTAATTATTGGTGGTGGTTTTGCCGGACTTTCTGTAGCCAAGAAACTTAAAAATTACTCCGGCCGGGTAAGTATTATTGATAAATCCAACCATCATCTTTTCCAACCGCTGCTGTACCAGGTCGCAACAGCAGCGCTTTCTCCGGGAGATATAGCAGCACCAATTAGGGCGATACTGGGTAAAAGATCCAGTGTAAGAGTATTACTGGGAGAGGTGGAAAAGATAAATACCGCAAACCATTCCCTCTCTCTTACAGATGGTCGTATTATTAATTATGACAAACTCGTTCTGGCACCGGGGGCAAAATATAATTACTTTGGAAATAATGATTGGGAAAATAATGCTCCGGGATTGAAAACAATTGCAGATGCCCTTAAAATAAGGGAACGAATACTGCTATCTCTTGAAGAAGCCGAGCAAAGGGAAGTACCCGAGCTGCGCAAAGCATTTCTTACTTATGTAATAATTGGCGGGGGTCCTACCGGGGTAGAAATGGCCGGAGCTATTGCTGAGATTGCCAAACGCAGTATGCGGTATAATTTTCAAAACCTGAAGGAGGAAGAGATCCGGATTTTTTTAATTGAAGCCACGGGAAGTATATTAAATGGGTTTCCGGAACCTTTAGGCGATAAGGGTAAAAAAATGCTTGAGAACCTGGGGGTGAAGGTGCTTACAAATTCACCCGTCACAGGTATCGAAAAAAATAAGGTGTTCCTGAAAGATGAGGTCATCGAAACAACCAACATAATTTGGGCGGCCGGAATTAAGGCCCCTCGACTTCTCGATTCCATCCCGGCTGAAAAGGATAGATTGGGCAGGATCCTGGTGAATCCAGATCTTAGCATTCCCAATTATCCAGATATTTTTCTACTTGGAGACGCGGCTCATTTTAAAGATGAAGCCGGCAATCCGCTGCCCGCGCTGGCATCTGTAGCCAGCCAGCAAGGCGAATTCCTTGGAGAAATTCTTGCCGGAGATCTACCCCTAACAGGACCCAAACCCGCTTTTAAATATGTGGACAAAGGACAAATGGCAACGGTGGGCAGGGCCAAAGCTGTGGCAGATATTAAAGGATTTAAGTTCAGCGGCTTCTTTGCCTGGTTCTTATGGTCGGCCGTTCATATCCTGTTGTTGATAGGATTTCGGAACAGGCTGCGGGTATTTATTGAATGGATGTGGAACTATTTTACCTTTAAAAGAGGGGTCCAGTTAATTACAGATCGTGCCGATTGTAAATAAGCGACCCCTCCTAATATTGACCTAGTTTTTTATCTTGCTCAGGAAATCCCGCAGGATATATTGAAGGATCCCACCATTTTGGTAATATGCCACTTCAATGGCAGAGTCCAGGCGGGAAATTGCATCAAATTCAAACTTATCCCCTGTTTCTCTTTCAGCAGTTACTTTAATTATCTTACCCGGGGTTAGGTCCTCTCCTATTCCTGTGAATGAAAATTTCTCTTTCCCTGTGATCCCAAGGCTTTCGGCATTTTCACCATTTATAAATTCCAGCGGAAGAACTCCCATTTGCATCAGGTTACTACGATGAATGCGTTCAAAACTCTCCGTAAGGACCACTTTTACACCCAATAAATTGGTGCCCTTCGCTGCCCAATCCCTCGAGGATCCACTTCCGTATTCTTTCCCGGCAATTATGACCAAAGGAGTTTGATCCTCCTCATATTTCATTGCGGCATCATACACCGTCATAGTTTCATTAGTTGGGAAATAGGTGGAATAACCTCCCTCTTTATCTGTAATCCTGTTTCTTATGCGAACATTGGCAAAGGTACCGCGCATCATTACTTCATGATTTCCTCTCCTGGAACCATAGGAATTGAAATCTTTTTGCTCTACCCCTTTGCTCTTTAAATATTTTCCCGCCGCCGAACTTTCTTTAAAACCACCGGCAGGTGAAATGTGATCTGTAGTTACAGAGTCACCCAGGAACAACAATACCCTGGCATTATGGATATCTGTTGGGGGTGTAGGTTCCTCGCTCAGGTCTTTAAAGAAAGGAACCTCTTTGATATACGAGGAGTTCTCTTCCCATATATACTCATTCCCTTCAGCCGTTGGAAGTTTTTTCCATTGTTCCTCCCCATCAAAGATCACATCATACACATCCTTGAAATCCTCAACCCTCATACTGTCCTTAATTGTTTGGTTGATCTCTTCCTGAGTAGGCCATATATCTTTTAGGAAAACAGGCTCGCCGTTAGGATCAAATCCAAGTGGATCATTAATAAGGTCTATATCTACCCGGCCCACGAGGGCATAAGCCACCACCAACATGGGAGACATCAAAAAGTTCATCTTCACCTGTGGGTGCACCCGGGCTTCAAAATTTCTGTTCCCTGATAGTACTGAGGCTACTACAAGCTCGTTTTTTTCAACGGCTTCTGCAATATGTGGAGGCAGCGGGCCGCTGTTTCCAATACAGGAAGTACAACCATAACCTACGGTATGAAACCTCAGGGCATCTAAATCTTCAGAAAGGCCTGACCTGTCCAGATAGGTGGTTACCACTTTTGATCCGGGAGCCAGACTGGTCTTTACCCAGGATTTAGTGCGCAAACCACGGGATAAAGCCTTGCGGGCAACCAGCCCTGCCCCTATCATAACCGTGGGATTTGAAGTGTTGGTGCAACTTGTAATAGCCGCTATCACAATGCTGCCATCACTTAGACGGTATTCAGCATTTTTGAATTTGATTTTTACAGATCGTAAATGATTAGGGGTTTCCACCTCAGCTTCCGGGGAGGTATGTTTCTCTTGGTCAGTATACTCTGTTTGGGAACCACCCTCGGCAAGCCATCTGTTTTCCTGCCTGTCCGGTACTGGTACGTAACCTCTGGAAAACTCATCCTGCAAGAGGTCTATGAATTTATTGTTAAGATCTTCTACAAATATCTTGTCTTGTGGCCTTTTTGGTCCGGAGACTGTAGGCCTTAAACTGCTAAGGTCGAGCTCGGCCACTTCAGAATATTCTATGGCTTCATTTCCTGTACGCCATAAAAGATTCTCTTCACAATAATTTTTTACCAACCGTATTTGTTCAGGTGAACGGTTGGTCTTTTGCATATAATCAAGGGTTTGGTCATCAATGGGAAAATACGTTACGGTACATCCAAATTCAGGAGACATATTGGAAATAGTAGCCCTGTCTGTTACCGTTAAATGATCCAGGGCATCCCCAAATACCTCAACAAATTTCCCTACAACTCCCACGTCACGTAGAAGACGGGTTATGGTAAGTACCATATCTGTAGCAGTACAGCCTTGCGGGACTTGTCCCGTCAATTTTAATCCAACCACCTGCGGGCAGGTAAAATATACAGGTTGGCCAAGCATGGCTGCTTCGGCTTCAATTCCTCCTACACCCCAGCCTAAAACCCCAATCCCGTTAACCATGGGGGTGTGGGAATCCAGCCCTACCAAACTGTCTGGGAAAGCCCAACCATCACGTTCTATAACCCCTTTGGCGAGATATTCAAGATTTACCTGGTGACAAATTCCCATTCCGGGAGGTACCACGGTAAAATTATGAAGCCCTTTTTGTCCCCATTTTAAAAGCTTATATCTTTCACTATTGCGCTCGTATTCCTTTTCTACATTTTTACCTTCAGAATAATCTGTTCCGAAAAAATCTACCTGTACTGAATGATCAATAACAAGGTCTACGGGAATAACAGGATTGATCTTAGTGCCATCCCCTCCTTTACGAATAACCTCTGCCCGAAGGGAAGCAATGTCTACTACAGAAGGTACCCCGGTAAAATCCTGCATAAGAACGCGCGCAGGTTTAAAAGGGATCTCCTTATCTGTCCCCGCGGCATTCCAATGAATAAGGGTTTGTAGATGCTCATCTGTAATGGCAAAACCATCGTGGTTCCTTAATACATTTTCAAGTAGGATCCTTATTGAGAAGGGAAGACGATCAATATTAACGCCGTCGTCCTGTAATTTTCTAAGGGAAGCAATTTCAAAATTCATAACAGGTAATTTTAATAAGAATATTAAGATTACCTAATATCGGGAAAACATTACAAAAGAGTTTTAAACCTATCCCAAAATTTGATTTTGAAAAAAGAAATCTGCCTAATTAAGGTCTTTATTTTAAAAGTTCCTCCTGTATGGCCTCTATAGTTTCCACATTATCTACCCCCAGTCCTTCCTGCTGGTGAACCATTACCCCCTTTTTATCAAAAACACTTATAATATTGGAGTGGGAGAAATCTATGGGGGAGATCTGTTTGTAGCTTACCGCAAGTACGGCTGCAAACTCCCGGGTATCCCCGGGGGTTCCTCTAAGAAACAGCCAGTGATCATTTTCCATTTTATTTTCTATTGAAAAATCTTTCAGGCGTTGGGGAGTATCGGTTTCTGGATCAATGCTCACCATAATAAACTTCAGTTTCCCAAGATCCTTTTGTGGCATTTGTTTTTCAATATTCCTCATATCGGCTACCAGTCTTGGGCAGGCGGCGGTACACGATGTGTAGATCATTACCATAACCAGTACATTCCCCTGAAGATCCTTCAGCTCAATATTCTTGTTGTGTTGCGTGGTCCAGGTGGCCGGTAAATTATAAATGGATAGTTCAGGGATCTCCGTATTAAGATCTGTAACCGCAACAGAATTAACTTCAGCTAAAACTTCGCTTTGTTTCTCTCCTGATTTGTTACAGCCGGTGAAACTAATTATTAAGGTAAATAATACTATTAAATTTTTCATTTTATTGAATTTTAGATTGATGTTGTTTCAACATCCTGTACACACCTGAAACCCAGGTTTTTTATGGAATATCTGGCTTTCACACTACCCCTGAAGGCATAGCGCATGAATGCCGCATAATTCATTAAATCTGATGCGCCCACTGCCGATGCCCCGCAAAAAAGGTTATTATCCCCGGTTGAATCATTGCGGGATTCTCCAGATATCAATACCGAATTAAAGTCAAGGGTCCATTCCCAAACCAGCCCGTGAAGATCATACACGCCCCAGTAGTTTTTAAAGGTGGAACCAATCTTGTTATCAAAAGTGTTGGGGGTTTCATACCACCCAAGAATGAATTTATTATAGGCTACTTCTTTCCTTGCATCTGGTTGGGTCTTACTGGCCATTGCTGCATATTCCCATTCATCTACGGTGGGTAACCTTTTTCCCTGGCACTCACAATAGTTTTTAGCGGCATACCAGGAAATGTTGGTCACAGGTGAATCAGGGTTCTGGCCAGATGAAAAATTCTCATCATCCTTCCAGTTTATCAGGTAACTTTCATCTGCAAACAATTTTTTTACCTTAGATCGTTTCCATTGTGGATTGGACTGCAGGAATTCCTGAAATTCTTGATTTGTTACAGGATAAACATCCATTTTAAAATCATTGACTTTCACTGCTTCCTTTGTGCCGTAGAGTGGAATAAATTCTCCTCCTTTAACGTTCACCATAGTTGCAGATTGGCAATACGCCTGACCCTGTATGATGAGTAAGATCCCAATTGCCAATCTGCCTATAGTTTTCATTTTATTAATCTTTTGATAATTACTTAATCTTTTTAACCATTTCTGTGGTTACCTCTGTCTTGTTATTGCCCCAGTTATTGTAGATGTAAGTCATCACATCTGCAATCTCCTCATCAGAAATAGCGACTTTTGGCATCATACTATTATATTTTGTACCATTAACCGTTATTTCACCAGATAAGCCGTATTTAACCACTCCAATAGCCCTGTGAACATCTGCATTTAGAAAATCAGATTTGGCAAGAGGAGGGAAAGCATTGGGAATACCCTGGCCTGTAGCCTGGTGGCAGGCGAAACAATTTTGAGTATAAACGCTTTTACCACGTTCCATTTTCTCTGCCAGTGATGATGAAACAGGAGTCGAAGCAGCTGGACCACTTGCAGACTCGTCCCCTTCATCTACTGAAGAAAGTACCGCATTACCCGGATTGTAAGCCTTCTCTTCTATCTTACCACCAAATACTTTCTTATTCTCTTTTCCTTCCACTTTAAGAATTCCTAAAGCACCTTTATTGAAAGCCCTGAAAATGGAGTGATCTACCAATACCAGGTTACCGGGAACATCTACCTTAAATTCTACTATGGCAGCTCCCCCTGCCGGGATAAGAGTGGTTTGCACATTCTCATTTACCATTTTTCCACCCTCAACAAATACCTTGTCAAAAATTTCTCCTATCACGTGGAATGAGGATACCAAATTGGGACCTCCGTTTCCAACAAATAACCTCACGGTTTCTCCCACTTCGGCGGTAATTGCATTGGTCCCTGTTAGAGCTCCTACGCTTCCGTTAAACACCACATAGTCTGCATTCTCATCTATAGCTTTTTGCATATCAAAGGCTTGCAAACCTCTTTCCCCGTTCTTTCCTTCAGTATAGAAATCTCCCTGCATGATATAGTATTCTTTATCTACCGGGGCTAAACCACCTTCCGGCTCTACCAGAATAAGACCATACATTCCGTTTGCAATGTGCATTCCCACAGGAGCGGTAGCACAATGGTAAACATATAATCCCGGATTCATTGTTTTAAAGGTAAAAACAGCTTCACGACCAGGTGCTACAAAGGAAGATTCGGCTCCACCACCGGGTCCTGTTACCGCATGAAGATCTATATTATGAGGTAACTTACTGTCAGGGTGATTTTTAAGGTGAAACTCTATCTCATCACCTACGCGGGTTCTTATAAAACTTCCCGGTACCGTTCCATCAAAGGTCCAGTACACATAACTTACCCCATCGCTCATTTCCATTTCTTTTTCAACCACCTCCATATTTACAATTAATTTGGTTGGTGCCCTCTTACCTACTGGTCTTGGAACCATTGGTGGCGCGGTCAATTCAGCTTCAAATTCGCCATATATTTTCATTTGTTCAGGATTCTCTTTCGCAGCTACAGCTTTCTCACAGGAGGTAAGAACACCCCCCAGGAGTGCAGCTATAAATAATAGGACAACCAGGCGTTTTTGTAGTATTCTATTAATGTATTCCATGATTTGGTTTTTTTAAGTGTGATATTTTATTTCTTTACAAATCTGCACAACATCAGGCTCTTAGAACATGACCTCAATCATAAATGCTAAAAAAATCTTAATAATTTTTTAGGGAAAAACCTGATCTTAGTCATATTTCACCCAGTATCAAGCCTGTAGTTTTGTACCCTTATATTATATAGTAATGAGTGTAATCTATGTCTTATTGACAATAAGTATAATTGTGGCGCTAATCTTTTTTGTCGCATTTATAGTGGCTGTAAGAAGTGGCCAGTTTGACGATGATTATACTCCTTCTGTAAGAATTCTTTTTGATGATGAGTTGGTCATTGAAAAAAATCCAAAACCTAAATCCAGTAACAACAAAAAAGTAAATTAAGTATGGAATTGCAGCAGTTCTATTACGACAATAAGATCGTAAAAAACTTCATCTATGCAACCCTCTTCTGGGGAGTGATTGGGATGTCTGTCGGGTTATTATTAGCCTTCTTATTCTTATTTCCAAATTTAACCGATGGTATCTCCTGGTTAAGTTTTGGCCGTCTTCGTCCTTTACATACCAATGCGGTGATCTTTGCCTTTGTGGGCAACGCTATTTTTGCGGGTGTTTATTATTCTACACAGCGGCTGCTTAAGGCCAGGATGTATAGTGATAAATTAAGCAAGATCAACTTCTGGGGATGGCAGGCCATTATTGTGGCGGCTGCAATTACCCTTCCTCTGGGAATTACCAGTTCAAAGGAATATGCAGAGCTGGAATGGCCTCTGGATATTGCCATTGCGGTGGTTTGGGTAGTTTTTGGCTGGAATCTTATAGCCACAATTTTTAAAAGAAGGCAACGCCATCTATATGTTGCGATCTGGTTTTACCTGGCCACTTTTGTTACCGTGGCGGTATTGCACATTTTTAACAGCCTTGCCCTGCCGGTAGGATTGTTTAAAAGCTATTCGGCTTATGCCGGGGTACAGGATGCACTTGTACAATGGTGGTATGGTCACAATGCGGTGGCTTTCTTTCTTACCACACCCTTTCTTGGGTTGATGTATTATTTTATTCCAAAGGCTGCCAACAGGCCGGTTTACTCATATAAATTATCAATTATTCACTTCTGGTCCCTCATCTTTATCTATATATGGGCAGGACCTCACCATTTACTTTATTCGGCCTTACCGGACTGGGCACAGAATCTTGGGGTAGCTTTCTCTGTAATGCTGCTTATGCCATCCTGGGGTGGAATGATAAACGGACTTTTAACCCTGCGCGGTGCATGGGATAAGGTGAAGGCAGACCCTGTACTTAAATTCTTTGTGGTAGCCTTAACAGGATACGGAATGGCAACATTTGAAGGGCCTATGTTATCTCTTAAAAATGTAAATGCTATTGCGCATTTTAGTGACTGGATTATTGCACACGTTCACGTGGGGGCACTCGCATGGAATGGCTTCCTTACATTTGGTATGGTTTACTGGCTAATACCCAGGATGTTTAAAACCAAGTTATATTCTATAAAACTGGCCAATATCCATTTCTGGACAGGAACCCTTGGTATTATCCTATATACGATTCCAATGTATGTCGCAGGTTTTGTACAGGCGTCCATGTGGAAACAATTCAATCCCGACGGAACCCTTACCTACGGTAACTTCCTTGAAACAGTAACCGAAATTATACCAATGTACTGGATGCGTGCCATTGGTGGAAGTTTATTTATTGCGGGTATGTTCATACTTATCTACAACGTTTATAAAACAATAAAAACAGGACAAGATGTAACAGACGAGTTAGCCGAAGCTGCGCCGCTTCAAAAGATCTCAGGAAAGAGATTGGTGGGCGAAGGTTTTCACACCTGGCTGGAACGCAAACCCGTTCAGTTAACTATACTTGCCACTATTGCGATCCTTATAGGAGGAATTATCCAGATAGTGCCAACCATTCTTGTAAAATCAAATATCCCCACCATTACCAGTGTAAAACCTTATACTCCGCTGGAACTGGAAGGTCGGGACATTTATATACGGGAAAGCTGTGTATCCTGTCACTCACAAATGGTAAGGCCCTTCCGCAGTGAAGTGGAACGCTATGGAGAATTTTCAAAAGCCGGAGAATATGTATACGACCACCCATTTCTTTGGGGAAGCAAGAGAACAGGACCGGATCTTATGCGAATAGGTGGAAAATATTCAGACAATTGGCACTTCAACCATATGTATGATCCTCAAAGCACCTCGGCTGGTTCAATTATGCCTGGATATAAATGGCTTATAACAGATGAGCATGACCGTTCTAACACCCAGCAAAAAATGGAGGTTATGGTGAAACTTGGAGTACCATATACTATTGAGGAGATCACCAACGCAAAGGCTTTAATGAATTCCCAGGCAACCCAAATTGAGAAGAACCTGTATAATGATCCAGATTTTGTGAGGACCTATGAAGCCGATAAAAAATATGCCGAAGAAAATGGTCTGGAATTCGTTGAAATGAGGAACCGTGAGATCATAGCCCTTATCGCCTATTTGCAGCGTCTTGGAACCGACATTAAGATCAAGGACCCTGAAGTATCCAGCACAACTAAAAAATAACTAGCAATGTTCAAATTTATAAAAGGCCATATGGAGACAATTGCAGGGGTAGAGATCTACCCCATTATCTCCCTGCTTATATTCTTTATATTTTTTGTGATCCTCTTCTGGTGGGTGTTTACTGCCGGAAAAGATTACCTCAAAACAATGGAGGAAATTCCCCTTGAACCCGAAAACGATCAAACCCTATGAGAAATATGATTCCCGGCTGGATAAGAGTTCCTGTACTATTTTTAATTATAGTAGGAATAACCGAATATTTTATAGATTCAGGAAAGCAGTTTGCGTTCATTGAATACCCCATTTTACAACTGGTGCTTCTTGTTGCCCTGCTATTCCTTATTTCTGCTGAAATAATAGTAGACGCGGTAGAGAATACTATGTTTAAAACACTGGCACCAGACGCTAAAGAGCGTTATATGCTGGAAAAGCAAAAAAGGACAGAGAAATACAGCCTTAAACGCTGGTTCAACCAAATGACCTATGCCCAACCTGAAGAGAGGGACCTGGAACTTGACCATAATTATGATGGTATAAAGGAGCTGGACAACAAGCTTCCACCCTGGTGGCTTTATACATTTTACGTAACCATAATTTTCGCCTTTGGGTATATGGCGTATTATCACATATTTGACGGCGACTCCCAGTTAACAGAATTTGAGAAAGAAATGGCAAGCGCACAAATTGCACTTGAAGAATATAAGAAAAATGCCCCCGATCTTGTTGATGCGGAAAGTGTAGTGGTTTTAACCGAGGCAGCCGACATTGAGACGGGTAATGCAATTTTTCAAACCAATTGTATGGCCTGTCATGCAGCCGATGGCGGCGGGGGAATTGGGCCCAATTTGACAGATGAACAATGGATACTAGGAGGTGGAATTAAAAACGTCTTTCATACTATAAGTGAAGGTGGCCGGGCCGGAAAAGGAATGATCGCCTGGAAATCTACCCTTAGCCCAACAGAGATACAACAAGTATCCAGCTACATATTAACCCTGCAGGGAACCACCCCGGCAAATCCTAAGGAAGCTGAAGGAGACGTTTGGAGCGAAGAGTAAGCCAAAAAAAGAGGAAAGAACATAATGAAGGAAGATGACATAAGTTACAGAGATAGAATAGGCACGATGAACAGTGAGGGGAAACGTGCCTGGATCTATCCCAAAAAACCTGACGGTAAATTCTACAAATACAGGACCTGGCTAACTTATGCTTTATTGGCAGTATTATTAACCAGCCCCTTTATTCATATAAACGGGAATCAATTCATGCTCTTCAACGTTTTGGGCAGGGAATTCAATGTGTTTGGACTTCCCTTCTGGCCTCAGGATTTTTACCTGGGAGTTGTGGTGATGATTATTGCCGTACTTATAATTACATTTTTTACCGTTGCCTTTGGAAGGCTTTTTTGCGGATGGATATGCCCTCAAACCATTTTCATGGAAATGGTCTTCAGGAAGATCGAGTACTGGATAGAGGGAGACCGTGGCTCCCAGATGCGGTTGGATAAACAAGAATGGAATTCAGAAAAAATAAGAAAAAAGGGATTCAAATGGTTTCTCTTCTTCATTATCTCCTTTATCATCGCCAATGTTTTTCTT
>CAXAZV010000045.1:0-15314 GCA_963973375.1 uncultured Antarcticibacterium sp. | reverse complement strand
CTCTCTGTTCAGGGATCAGACTGTGGAATTGCCAATGTTAATATTGGTACTAGTGGAGCTGAGATTGGCGGAGCCTTTGGAGGTGAAAAGGATACAGGCGGAGGCCGTGAATCTGGTTCTGATGCGTGGAAGATCTATATGAGAAGGCAAACCAACACGATCAATTACACTACTGAACTTCCTCTTGCGCAGGGAATAAAATTTGATTTGTAGGAAGATTAAAAACTTCAGTTGTATAAATAAGGAAAGCCCACATTCGCAATGTGGGCTTTTCCGTTTTAATCTATACAGTAATTATTTCTGAATCCTCCAGCAAGGCTTCCTGTCGCATTTTAAGTATCACCTGGGCAATGGCCACTACATCTCTTTCACAGTAATTTACTATCCTCCCAATACCGTGATCTATGTAAAATACATCCCGCACTTCACTCCCATCTATATCCTCTTTTGGAGAGGGAATGCCCAGCACATTGGTGAGCAATTTAAGGGAAGTATAATGTTTGTAGTCCCCAAATTTCCAAAGTTCCAAGGTGTCCAGGTGAGGTACTTCCCAGGGTTTTTTTCCGAAGAGATCCAGTTTCCCCGGTAAAGGAATGTTATGGATCATACACCGGCGGGCTATATAAGGAAAGTCAAATTCTTTCCCGTTATGAGCACATAGCAAATGATGAGGTTTGTAAAAGTGGGATTCCAGCAGTTCAGAAAAATCCTGCAGGATCTTTTCTTCAGATCCCTTAAAAGTGGTAACCCTGAAGGATCGTACACCGTTTTTGAATTTAAAAAAACCTACAGATATACAAATTATCTTTCCAAATTCTGCCCAAATGCCGGCACGCTCATAGAACTCTTCAGGGGTGAAATCTTCTTTTCGTTGGTATTTGGATTTTTCCTCCCATAGCTTCTTTTTATCTTCGGTAAGATCGCTGAAGTTCTTTTCTTCCGGTACGGTTTCAATATCAAGGAAGAGAATATGTTCTAAATTGAGTTTACTAATCATTGCCAAGCATTTTATAGGTTTCTTCTACATAGATGAAGAAATCGGGCGAATGTTCTTCTTCATCTTTACGTTTAATAAGCTTTTGCCCAAGACGTACAATTATGAGGTCATCTTCAGGAATAACAATAACATACTGGCCAAGAACACCCCTCATATAAAAGATATCTTTTCCCTTATACTCACTTAGCCAGAAACCGTAACCGTATTGCGGGGAGGCTTCAAATCTTGGATTTACCGCCGTCGCTACAAAAGTGGAATCAAGGATCTGTTCATTATTCCACCTGCCATATTCTTTAAAAAGCTTTCCAAATTTTGCAAAATCCCGGGCATTTGATGCTATACAACAAAAGGCTTTTTCCATTCCGCTTTCATCACTGTCCAACTGCCATAGGGCATCCCCACTCATCCCCATAGGTTTCCAGAAACTTTCGCTTAAATATGCCGAAAGTTCTTTTTGAGTGGCTTTTTCAATTACAAGACCCAGAAGAATCGTATTCCCGCTAAGGTATATAAACTCCTTGCCCGGCTCACTTATAATTCTAAGATCCCGAGCGACCCTCCTTATGTCCTTATCAAAATAAACCCTTGCGGTAACTGAAAACGGATTGTAATAATTTTCTTCCCAGTTAAGTCCTGAAGCCATAGAAGATAGGTCACCAACCGTTAATGCCGGAAAATTTGGATTTTCAAATTCGGGGAAAAAATCTGAAACCGGTTGATCCAGATCTTTAATATATCCATCCCTTATAGCTTTTCCCAGCAGTGCCGTGGTAATGGATTTCCCCATTGAAAAGGAATTGGTAAGGGAACTTTTATCATAACCTTCAGCATAATCCTCATACCAGATACTATCATTTTTAATGATCATAAAAGCAACTGTACCAAGGTCTTTATTGGTTTCTTCAAGCCTTTTTGTAGGAGCTGCGCTATTATACATTTTATGAGAAGGCCAGGGTTGGGGTTCTCCCGCGGGAATAATACGGTTTGAAAATTCCGGATGATCATCTATATATGCGGTAGTATGGCCTTTTAAATAAACTACTCTAAGACCACGCAGTATGTATTCATAATTAAAAATATACAGGAGCAAAATGATCGCAAGGAGCAGCCCCGCTATAACCCCAAGTATTCTTACAAGTGTTTTCATATCTTCTCTAAAAATAAGAAAATTAACAATGCGACTGTCAGGGTAGGTGGTTTAAAGTGCGGGAATAGATTAGAACAAACTTTGTTGTTCCGGCGGAAATTCATGTTCCAGAAGCCATTTTTTTCGCCAAAGGCCTCCAGCATAACCGGTAAGGGATCCATCACTTCCAATTACCCTGTGACAGGGGACCACAATCCATAATGGGTTTCTTCCATTGGCGGCGGCCACTGCTCTTATTGCCTTAACATCGCCCAGCTTTTGAGATAGCTCAAGATATGATTGAGTTTTTCCATAAGGAATTTGAGCAAGTTTGTTCCATACAGATTTTTGAAATGGGGTACCTTCAGGGTTTAATTTTAAATTGAATTCCTGTATTTCTCCATTAAAATATGCCTTCAGTTGTTGCACCGCCGGTAGTAGAACAGCAGGTATTTCCGGGCTTTCAGGAAAATCTTCATCAAGGATCCTTATAGAGGATATCCCTTCTTCGCTGCCGGTTATTTCTGCGATGCCAAGAGGGGTTTTAAACAGACTGGTTGCCTTCATCCAAATCAATATCATCCCGTTTTACAAGCCCAATCTTCTTTGCCCGTTTTTCCCAGTTTTTTCTGGCCAAAACCTGCATATCTTCAATATCATCACTTTCATCCATAATTTCAAGACCTAGTAATGTTTCTATGATATCTTCCATCGTTACCAATCCCAGGTTGTTTCCATATTCATCAATTACAATCGCAATATGATTTTTTCGCTGAATGAAGATTTCAAAAAGTTCAGGAATGGGGGTTTTAGGCCTGGTAATGAAAATTTCACGCCTTAAAATCTCTAAGGGTTCATCACCTCTGTTATTTATAAGTTCTTCCAATACATCATCTTTAAGTATGAACCCGGTGATATTATTTGGTTTGTTCTTATAAATTGGGATTCGCGAAAATTGGAGGTTTTTATGGGTATTATGAAAATGCTCAATGGTTGTTGCCTCATTCTCTATCACCGAGACCGAAAATGGGGTCATTACATCCTTTGCCAGTACCGATTTAAATACCAGTATGTTTTTGATAACCGTAGTTTCACTTTCTTCAAAAACTCCCTCTTCTCCTGCAGTATCAGATAGGGCAATAAATTCTTCCCTACTCATTGTGCTTACGTGAGCCGATTTTCCAATCAATTTGGTAGTTAATAACATAAGCCATAAAATCCCCGTATATTTTAATGGAAAGATCATAAGCTTTAAGGCAGTGGCGGTAAATTTTCCCAGGGACTGCCAGTATGTTGCACCAATTGTCTTGGGAATAATTTCAGAAAGCACCAGGATTGCAATGGTCATTACTGCCGATACAATTCCTACCGCGCCGCCTCCGTCACCAAATACTTTTTCAGATTGTACCCCAACCATTATTGCCCCCACTGTATGGGCTACAGTATTCACAGTTAGAATAGCAATAAGTGGTTTATCTATGTCCTTTTTTAATTCGGTGAGCGTTTGAGCATAAACTTTACCTTCCTTGGCTTTCAGTTTAATAAAACCGGGAGTAAAACTTAGAAGGGCAGCTTCAAGAATTGAACATAGGAAAGAGAAAAATATTGATATAATTGCATAAAACAGTAGTAATCCCATGGGTTAAAATCGTATTTGAAAATCTAAAGTAAATAATATTAGATCAAATAATTAAAAAACTATATTAAAGCTTTTAAATAAAATAGGAGCTTTACTTTCCAGTAAAACTCCTATTTAGCAATATTAGAAATCTTTTTAGGCCGGAATATTAGACCTTATTAATCTGTCCCATTTATTGGCAAGGAACATTTGAGTTTCGGCATTATAACTTGTGTCATCATCTTCATCATAAAAAATAATTTCAGTAGCATTTTCTTTAGAGTTATTTTTTATAAGATCGAGACTAATGTGAGTTATTGCCGGATTTCCTTTGGTTCCATTTACCTGTGGATTACCCTTTTTGGAAACGTGGCTCACCTTTATTCCGTTTAAATCAATAATGTTGTACTGCATATTGTTCAAAGGTTCTACCACCACAAGTTTTTTGGCCTTGGAATCAAGTCCTAATAACAGTGCATTGGTGAGCTCAACCTCGGTAAGATCCAGTTCGTGTTGTTTGCTTATATTCTTCAGGTTTTTTAACCTATTCTTTTCCCTATTGTTTTGTTTAAGGATCATATACATAATTGGTCCCACAAAAAGGAATATTAATATTACGCCAATGGCGATTGAGGATGTATCCATTTTAAAAATGATTTTAGTGATATTTTTTTATTGGGCAGCTTTGTGATGAGGGAAATTCTTATACAAGATATCCCAGGCCTCTTTTAAATGCCCTGATTTTTTATTCTGATTTTATACAGAAAAATATCACCAAAAAAAATGGAATGGAAAGATCTGATCCGATAAAGCGCTTCTTCTATCCTGAAGATAACCGGAAGAAAATGTGCTTGTTTCATCATAATAATGTGCCTCGCCCTTGGAAAATTCAAAATAACCGGTACCTGTAAAATTTTTTTCTAAAGTATCCTGAAGCGGGGAATTAACCTGAAATTCCTGGAAAATAAAGCCTTGCCTGTTTTGATCTTCCTGAAGGTAATCATAATCCCTGGAGTTTAAATCTATAGAGGGAGGAGGGTATGAGAAGGCAACTCCGCTATAAGCATTGAGAAATGCAAGTAGCAAAAGCGGAAAAATTCTAATTAACACCCTGTTTTTCACAGTTCAAATGTACATAGAAAGTTGACACAGCGATTAAATTCCCAATTAATTTTTGCAGAGGTTATTTGCTAAAGAATATAAAAAGGAAAGATGTAGAAGTTACTGGTTACCTGTTCAGCAATTTTACAGCATCCTTTGCAAAATAACTGGCAATTATGTTTGCTCCAGCCCTTTTAATAGCAATCAATTGCTCCATCATCACAGCATCGTGATCCAACCACCCCTTTTCTGAAGCTGCTTTGATCATGGCATACTCCCCACTCACCTGATATACGGCAACCGGAACATTCACCACATTTTTTATATCACGCACTATATCCAGGTAACACAAGCCCGGTTTAACCATTACAATATCTGCCCCTTCCTCAACATCCATAAGGGTTTCTTTGACAGCTTCTTCGCGGTTGGCAGGATCCATTTGGTAGGTTTTTTTATCCCCAAACCCGGGGGCTGAATCTAAGGCGTCCCTGAATGGACCGTATAGTGCCGATGCGTATTTGGCGCTGTAGCTCATAATTCCCGTATCGTGGAATCCTTCATCTTCCAGCAAACTTCTTATTTCGAATATTCTCCCATCCATCATATCGCTTGGCGCCACAAAATCGGCACCGGCTTTGGCATGGGAAAGGGACATTTCCGCAAGGATAAGGCTTGTATCGTCATTAAGGATCTTCCCGTTGGCAACAACCCCGTCGTGACCGAATGATGAATAAGGATCCAGGGCAATATCTGTCATAACAAGCATTTCAGGAACTGCATTTTTCACGGTTTTTACCGCTCTTTGCATCAAACCTTCAGCATTTAAAGCTTCGGTCCCCGCATTATCCTTAAGGTTGTCTGCCACCTTGACGAATAATAAAACCGATCGTAATCCCAAATCCCAAAGTTCCTTCACTTCTTTCTCCAACAGGTCCAGACTAAACCTGAAATAATTTGGCATCGAGGAAATCTCTTCTTTTATGTTTTTACCTTCAACAACAAACAAAGGCACTAAAAAATCATTTGGACTTAAAATTGTTTCCCTAACCAGTGAACGAATAGATTCATTGGTTCTTAATCTTCTGTTTCTTCTTAGTGGATACATAGTATAATTTGTTTTTTTAATCAAATTTCTGTTTCCCAGTCATCATGTTCTCTCCCTGGCTGTTCGTTGAAATTCTTTAGTATCAAAATTGATGTATAAATTTCATTTATTCCACCCAATTTTTCGGGTTTTTTAAAACCTTAAGTAGTTCCTCTTCTTTGCTGCCGGGTTCAGGCTGGTGATCATACACCCACTGAACATGTGGAGGAAGACTCATTAAAATGCTTTCTATCCTTCCATTGGTTTTTAAGCCGAAAAGGGTTCCTTTATCGTGAACAAGGTTAAATTCAACATACCGGCCCCGGCGTATTTCCTGCCAGGTCCTGCTTTCTGTTGAATACTTCAAATTTTTTCGTCTTTCCACAATGGGCACGTATGCCTCAAGAAAACTATTTCCCACTGTTGTTACAAAATCATACCATTGCTCAATATTTCTTTCTTCTGTAGCTTTGCAGTAATCGAAAAACAATCCACCAATACCTCTGGCTTCATTGCGATGGCTGTTCCAGAAATATTCATCACACTGCTTCTTGAATTTGGTATAAAACTGTGGGTCGTGAATATCACATGCTCTTTTGCATATTTGGTGAAAATGAGCTGCGTCCTCCTCAAGCAAGTAATACGGAGTAAGATCTTGTCCTCCTCCAAACCATTGATCTATAACTTTACCGGTTTTGTCATACATTTCAAAATATCTCCAGTTTGCATGAACTGTTGGAACCATTGGATTTACAGGGTGAAGTACGAGACTGAGCCCACAGGCAAAAAAATCTACTTCTCCAACCTTGAAATATTGCTGCATTGCCGGGGGAAGTGGCCCGTGAACTGCTGAAATATTTACGCCTCCTTTTTCAAATACCGCCCCGTTCTCAATCACGCGGGTTCTTCCGCCGCCTCCTTCTTCCCTTTCCCACAGGTCTTCCCGGAATTTTGCTTCCCCGTCAATTTCTTCTAGCCTGGAAGTAATGCTGTCCTGTAATTGCTGAATGTAACTGTAGAATTTGTCCTTCATAACTTAATTTTTCCGGGATTCAATAAATACCAGTTGGTTTTCCCTTCTTTGAAGCTCTGGAAGGTTATCTATTTTCACTGCTTCTCCCATTTTTTTATCTAATAACTCCCCGGAATTCTTTTTATCGAATATACTTTCTTTAAATAGTTCTCTTCCTATCCTGTTATTATGAAGATCCATTGCTTTCTCCAACGACAAATTGGGAGACAGTTCTTCATGAAGATCTGTAATTTTTTGGGCCCAGTTAGCCGCCTTTTCCATATTGCCGGTAACTTTAAAGCACTCCTCGCAGATCAATAAATTCCAAAGTGCATGCCTGTATGCGTTAGTGCGGTCATTGGAGTGGTGCAATTCACCGTAACGCACATTGCAATTTTTGAGGGTGTTTTTGGTTGCCCTCAATGTTGGTAAAAAATACCGTGGGGAGAAAATGAAAATTCCGGTTAAAGTAACTATTTCACCGAATTTCAAATTTTTTATCACCCCCAAAAATTTCATTATTTACCGGGGTCTGTATTCTTTAACGGCATCAATAAAGGCTTTGGCATTTTCTACTGGAATGTCTGGTAAAATTCCATGCCCCAGATTAACAATATACCGGTCTTTTCCAAATTCATCTATCATTTGATGCACCATCCGCTTTATTTCGGCAGGGGGTGAGTAAAGCCTGGCAGGATCAAAATTCCCCTGCAGGGTAATTTCCCCACCGCTTAAATATCTTGCATTTCTTGGAGAGCATGTCCAGTCTACTCCCAATGCAGAGGCGCCGGACCTTGCCATGTCATTTAAGGCAAACCAGCATCCCTTTCCAAATACTATTACCGGGATCTCATCTTTAAGGGCATCTACGATTTGCTGAATGTAATTGAAGGAAAAGATGGGATAATCTGTAGGGGAAAGCATTCCTCCCCAGGAATCAAAGATCTGTACCGCATCTACCCCGGCGGCAACTTTTGCTTTCAAATAGGCAATGGTTGTATCTGTGATCTTTTGTAACAAAGTATGTGCTGCTACCGGATTGGTAAAACAGAATTTTTTTGCAATATCAAAATTCTTGGAACCCTGCCCCTGTACAGCGTAACACAGGATTGTCCACGGGGAACCGGCAAATCCTATTAAGGGCACCTCGTTGTTGAGTTCTTTTTTGGTCATTTTCACAGCATCGAGCACATAACCAAGCGTCTCTTCAATATTGGGAACAATTACTTTTTCAACATCGGCCCCGGTTCTAATGGGGTTGGGAAGCCATGGGCCTAATCCCGGTTTCATTTCTACCTCTATGTTCATAGCCTGTGGCACCACAAGAATATCGCTAAAAAGTATAGCAGCATCCGGCCCAATCTGGCGTATTGGCATTACAGTTATTTCAGTAGCAAGTTCAGGGGTACGACATCTTGTAAAGAAATCGTATTTATCCTTTAATTTCATAAAATCCGGTAGATATCTGCCTGCCTGGCGCATCATCCATACCGGTGGACGTTCTACCGTTTCCCCATTAAGGGCTTTTAAAAAAAGATCATTCTTAATCATACTTTAAATTTTTTAACCACTTGCACCAATACATTTTCAATACTTGGCCGGTTGGCAATAATTATGTTCTCTGTATATTTTTTAGCTTCTGCGGCCGTTGTATTTCCAATACAAAATGCCGGAGAGCCCAAAGTCTCATTTTTCATCATATAACTTTGAACAGCGCTTGGACTAAAAAACAGTATCCCGTCAAATTCCTGATCAAAGGTTCTGGGGTCTAAATGTGTTTTGTAAACCTCAATTTCCCTGAAATTAATATTATTTTTCTTTAAAACTAAAGGTATATCATCCATTCGCTTATCTCCACAAAAAAAAGTGAAAACTCTTTCCTTGTATTTTCCCAATAATTTTTCAGCAAGTTCCTTTCCGTAATTAGCGGTTTCAAGGATGTTGTATCCGTTTTCATGGAGAAGGGACGCTGTCTTATCGCCTACGCAAAAAACATGGTCCATTTGGATATTTCGGCTTATGATAGCTTTTGCTGAATTCCTGCTGGTAATTATCGCGTTTTGGATAATTTCTTCACAACTAAACTCTAATAATTCTATTTTAATGGCATTATACTCCACCAATCCCACCCCGGAATTCAGCAATAGATTTTTTTGAGCTGGAGAAAGCATTTTGGTAGAGAGCACGGTTTGCATGAAAGATCAATTTAAAACCTGCTTAATTTCTTTCATTAGATCTTCCCCTCCATTTTTTAAAATTTCCAGGGCACAATCTCTTCCAAAATTGCGGGTGTTTTCTATAGAAACCGTTTTTGAAACCTGAATATGCTTTTTCCCGTCAAGACCAAATAGCGCTCCTTTGAAGTGCAGGGTTTTGTCCCTTACAATTGCCAATGCGCCTATAGGGGCAGTACACCCACCTTCAAGAACGCGCAGAAATTCTCTTTCCACGTGAACACAGGTTTCGGTTTCCATATGATTGAGGGGAGATAATGCCTCGAGAGAATAAGAATCATTTTCCATTGCAACCACCAGCATAGCTCCCTGTGCAGGAGCCGGAATCATCCAGTCAAGCGGTAAATGATTACTGGGAGTAAGATTTATTCGTTCCAGGCCGGCAGCAGCAAAAATTGCCCCGCCCCAGTCACTGGTTTCAAGTTTTTTTAATCGGGTGTTCACATTGCCTCGAAGGTCTACCACTTTATGGCTAGGATATTTATTAAGCCATTGCGCTTTTCTTCTAAGGCTTCCCGTGGCTATGGTTCCATCTCCATCAAGAAAATCAAGGCCATTGTGAAGTAAAATATCGGCTGAATTTGCTCTTTTTAATATTGCGGCCTCAACAATTCCTTTGGGAAGGGCGGTTGGAACATCCTTCATAGAATGCACGGCTATATCTATTTTCCCAGTGATCATAGCAATATCCAGGGTCTTTGTGAAAATTCCTGTTATTCCCATTTCATAAAGGGGCTGGTCAAGATTGAGATCACCTTCAGATTTAACCGGAACCAGGACCGCAGTATGGCCCAGGTTTTCCAGGGCTGCCTTTACAGTATTTGCCTGCCATAGTGCCAATTCACTATCGCGCGTCCCAATTCTTATTGTTTTTGTCATTTGTAGGTATCTTCCAGTTGAAATACTCGCTGGATAAGTTCCAGGCTTTCATCTGTAGTATTGGAATCATCTTTAAGATGATTGGCAAAATGATTCATAATTTTTTGAATGATCCTGTTACTCACGATCTCTGCCTGCTCATCGTTGAAATTTGCGATTTTGCGACGTTGAAAATCAATTTCATTGTCCTTCATGGTCTTGAGCTTCTTTTTCAGGGCCTTGATAGTAGGAGCAAATTTGCGGGTTTCCAGCCACTTATTGAATTCTCCTTCAACTTCGGCAATGATCTCAAGTGCCTGTGGAATAAATTGCTTCCTTCTTTCCAGGGTTTCATCTGTCATTTGAGCCAGTTGGTCCAAATGCAGTAATTTCACATTATCCATTTCAGCAACATCATCGGCCACGTTCTTTGGAATAGAAAGATCCAGGATGAGGAGATTACGTTTGGAATAGATCAATTCTTTATTTATAGTAGGATTTTGTGCACCGGTGGCGACAATAAGAATATCGGTGTCCCGTATTTCAGATTGTAGATCGGCATAATCCTTTACTCTTAAATTGAATTTTCCCGCGATTTTTTCAGCTTTATCCTTGGTGCGGTTTATAAGAGTAATATGAGTATTCTTAGTATGCTTGATAAGGTTTTCACAGGTATTTCTGCCTATTTTCCCGGTTCCGAAGAGAAGAATATTCTTGTTGGTAACATCTTCTACTTCTTTTAAAATATATTGAACAGAGGCAAAACTTACAGATGTAGCACCAGACGAGATCTGGGTTTCATTCTTAATACGTTTGCTGGCCTGGATCACGGCATTTACAAGGCGTTCCATGAAAGGGTTAGCCACCCCGGCTTCCTTAGCAAGTAAAAATCCTCTTTTTAACTGACTTATAATCTCAAAATCTCCAAGGATCTGGCTGTCAAGACCTGTTCCCACCCTGAATAAATGCGAGATAGCATCTTTGTTTTTATAAACATAGGCTACCTTTTCAAATTCTTCAACCGTACCGTGGGTATGCTCGCAAAGTAATTTGATTAGTTGAAAAGGGTGTTGGGCAAATCCAAAAAGTTCTGTCCTGTTGCAGGTGGATGTGACAAGAAGGCCATCTATACCTTCTTCTCTCGCTTGATTTAATAAGCTTTTCTTGCCCTCTTCAGTTAAACTAAAGTGGCCGCGTATGGCGGCATCAGCTTTTTTATAGCTAAGGCCAATTGTATAAAAATGTTTTCCTCTGGAGATATTATAATTTTCCATGAACCTATTTGGGTAATCAGTGGACAAAAGTATGATAATGTTATTTTAAAATATAACGCTCAAAGTACTAAATGTGTCGTTTCCTGATATAAATCATACAATCGCGAATTTTCTTTGTAAAAATGGCTACTTTTGTTGTATATGAAGCCTTAGTATCGGTTTAATTTAGACTGCTTCTAAATAAAAAGAGAGATTTCCTATGGAATTGGTAGAAGAAAATATCGCTGGAGGGTTTATAGATCAAACTAAAATTGAGGATGGATTTTATATTTTAAAGTTCCAAAATGAATTGGAAACCCCACAATTAATAAGCCGGGGCATCAGCAGCAGCTACCTTCAGTTTCATTTTAATGTAAAAGGAAAAAGCAAATTTCTATTTAATAATGGTAATTATCAATTACCCCTTGAAGAAGAAAAATCGCTTCTTTTGTATAACCCAAAACAGGATCTTCCTTTAAATCTTGAATTGCAGGCAAAATCCTGGCTCATTTCGCTTGTGATTTCTATTGAGAAATTTCATTCGCTTTTCTCTGAGGAAGCGAAGTTTATCCCTTTTCTAAGCCTGGAGAACAAGGACAAAAAATATTATCAGGATGGTACCATTTCTCCATCCATGGCTATAGTGTTAAACCAGCTTATGAATTTTAACCTAATGCCTACCATAAAATCGCTGTATTTTAAAGGCAAGGCTTATGAGTTACTGAGTTTGCAATTCAACCGGGCTGGCGATCCCGATGTAGAACAATGTCCTTTTTTAAGTGATGAGGTTAACATTTTAAAAATAAGAAAAGCCAAGGACATTGTGATCTCACGAATGGCAGAGCCACCCTCGTTGCAGGAATTATCAGATGAAATTGGGCTAAGCCTGAAGAAACTCAAAGAAGGTTTTAAACAGATCTATGGCGACTCTGTGTATAGTTTTCTGTTTGATTATAAAATGGAATATGCCCGGAAGTTACTGGATAGTGGGGAATACAATGTAAATGAGGTAGGGTTAAAGGTGGGATACAGCACCGCAAGCCATTTTATTGCTTCATTTAGAAAAAAATTCGGCACTACTCCTAAAAAGTACATCATGTCCCTTCCTGCGGCCAATTAATTTCGTTCCATGCGCTACCATAAACTCATTATATTTACTTTAAGCTTGCATCTTTTTCACCGCAATGAAGGTGCAGTTTCAGTTTATACAGGGGAAGATGGGAAGAAGTAATTGATTATTTAAGTATAAGAAGGATTAATGCACAATTGAAAAAGCGCATTTCAATTAATATTATTTTTGTTGAGAAAAAGAAAAAAGATGAGTAAAGGTGTACTTCTGGTAAACCTTGGGTCACCGGATAGTACCGACCCCAAGGATGTAAAAAAATATTTAGGGGAGTTTTTAATGGATGAAAGAGTTATTGATGTTCCTCTTTGGGCCCGCAATATTCTGGTAAAGGGTATTATTTTAAATACGCGCCCCAAAAAATCGGCTGAAGCTTATCAAAAAATATGGTGGGAGGAAGGATCACCGTTGATCGTGCTTTCTGAAAGATTGCGGGATAAGATCGATGAAAACACCTCTGTGCCTATTGTTTTGGCAATGCGATATGGGAAACCTAATATAAAAGCTGGTCTTAAGCAACTGAAAGATATGGGTGTAGATGAGGTGTTGATATTTCCGCTTTACCCTCAGTTTGCAATGGCTACCACCGAAACTATTCTGGTACTTGCGGAAGAGCTTCGGAAAGAGTTTTTTCCTGAAATGACCTTCACTTCAGTTCCTGCATTTTACAATCACCCAGATTATATAAGGACCCTGGCCACGAGTATTTCAGAAGGATTGAAAGGAGTTGATTTTCAACACCTGCTTTTTTCATACCATGGAGTACCTGAAAGACATATTAGAAAAAGCGACATCACCAAATCACATTGTAAGATTGACGGTTCGTGTTGTGTAACCCCTTCCCCGGCACATCAGTTCTGTTACAGGCACCAGTGTTTTGAAACTACAAGGCTGGTTGCAGAGTATCTGGATCTTAAAGAAAACACCTATAGTGTTTCCTTCCAGTCCAGGCTTGGTTTTGATCCATGGTTGCAACCCTATACAGACCGTACAATTGAACGGTTTGGAAAACAGGGAATGAAGAATCTTGCAATTGTCACCCCGGCCTTTGTGAGCGACTGTTTGGAAACACTCGAGGAAATTGCAATGGAAGGAGAAGAGATTTTTCATGAAGTGGGAGGAAAGGATTTTACTGTGGTCCCTTGTTTAAATGATAGGGATGATTGGGTAAAAGTGCTTTCACGGTGGATTGATGAGTGGGCATATTCAAACCCTGTAGAGGCGTAATGGCCCGCCTGGACGCAGCAGCTTTAGGAAGCGAACCCATTGGGAAACTTCTTATAAAACAGGCTGTTCCCGCGTCTATCGGGATCCTGGTTATGTCCTTGAATATTCTGGTGGACACCATTTTTGTTGGGAACTGGATTGGTTCTATTGCCATTGCAGCAATTAATGTGGTTCTGCCTATTTCCTTTTTTATTGCAGCATTGGGAATGGCCATAGGAATTGGAGGATCTTCAGTTATTTCAAGAGCGCTGGGTGGAGGTGATAACGAAAAGGCCCGCAGGACATTCGGCAACCAGATCACCCTTACTATTCTTCTCACATTTTCTATGGTTACCCTCGGGTTACTCTATGTAGATTCCCTTATCCCAACATTTGGAGGCAAGGGAGATATTTTTGAGCCTGCAAAGATCTACTATACCATTGTTTTGTACGGTGTGCCCTTTCTGGCGCTTTCTATGATGGGAAATACGGTAATACGGGCAGAGGGGAAGCCCAAATTTGCAATGGTGGCAATGATAATTCCTTCAGTGACCAACCTTCTTCTGGATTATTTATTCATAAATGTGATGGATATGGGAATGCAGGGTGCGGCCTGGGCTACTACTATTTCTTTCACTTTTTCTTTTTCTTATGTGTTGTGGTTTTTCCTTACAAGATCTGAAGTTACGGTTAGCTGGAGACATTTGGGATTTGAATGGCCCATTCTAAAGGAAATATCATCCCTGGGATTTGTAACCCTTGCACGGCAGGCTGTGGTTAGTATAACTTATTTATTAATGAATAATATCCTTTTTGACCTGGGGGGAGAAGATTCGGTTACGGTATATGCCATCATTGGGAGGATGCTTATGTTTGCCCTTTTTCCAGTTTTTGGGATGACGCAGGGATTTTTGCCAATTGCAGGATTTAACTATGGCTCCCAAAACTGGGACCGCGTAAGAAAAAGTATCAACAGGGCCGTGTTCTATGCAAGTGCGCTGGCCCTTCTCGTCTTTGCAGGAATTCAAATTTTTGCTGAAGAAATCGTCATGGTTTTTACCAACAACCAAAGAGTTATTGCCGAAACCCCTTTTGCCATGAGATGGGTTTTTGCTGCAACTCCTGTTATTGCGGTACAATTAATAGGTTCTGCTTATTTTCAGGCCATAGGTAGAGCGGTTCCGGCACTTTTGCTCACGCTTTCAAGGCAAGGGTTTTTCTTTATCCCCCTTGTACTTATTTTGCCAAATTATCTGGGTGAAATAGGAGTTTGGATTTCCTTTCCTGTGGCCGATGTGCTTTCAACCCTGGTAACAGCCTGGTTTTTAAATAAGGAAATAAGATCAAAACTTAAACCTGTTGCAGTGGGGACATTTCCCGAAGAAGAAATTTTATAAATAACTATATTTGTTTAAAACCTGGACCCGCAAGAACAAGAACACTTCCAACCTTTTAAAAAAATTAGTTTGTGATCGATTATTACCTGTATATAAAGGCCTTACATCTTATTTTTGTGATCACCTGGTTTGCCGGGCTTTTTTATATTCCCCGTCTATTTGTCTATCACATTGAAGCCAACCTGAAACCCGAGCTTGAGAAAAGTATACTTTTACCACAATTACAACTCATGACCCGCAGGCTTTGGTATATAATTACCTGGCCCTCTGCAATACTGGCCAGTCTCTTTGCATTCTGGTTG
>CAXAZV010000044.1:0-15841 GCA_963973375.1 uncultured Antarcticibacterium sp. | reverse complement strand
GTAGCAGTTGGCTGCGCCCCTGTTCCTTCGTTTTCTATGATATAATAAAGTCCTGAAGCAGTTTTTTCTGCCTGCAGATTATTTGCTGCCAGGTAATCCTGGATTTGCTTATCGTTAAGACTTACGTAGTCAACCGGTTTATCGTCACTTCCACAGCTAATTAAGAAAAGGAATAAGATTGCAAGGAGATTGGTTTTCATCTTTTTTTTTGCAAATATATCAAACTTATCATTTTTGGGAAGTCTGCAATTGTATTTCTCCTGTTTAAGAATTCATCCGGGCGGGAATTAAACGGTTTTTAAAATTCTTTCTAGCTTTACAGCTTTTATAAAATTACAGTTTATGATTTGGTTCAACTTAAAGAAACTTGAAAAAAGACTTGCAAAAAGAGAATTAAGTGAGCACCATGCTTTTAGGTATTTGGTATTTTATCTGGTGATCTTTATAAGCGTGGCAGCCTTGCCGGAAATTACCCCTTTTCCAGATTGGAATTGGGATATAAGCAGGTATATAATCACCCTTGTTATAACTTTAATTTGCACCTATACTGCCTTCAGAATAAATGAAAAAGGAGATAACCGCGATTTTCTAAAAAGATATATTTCCCTTGCTTTTGTAACAGGAATTTGGGTGTTCATGGGAGTTATGATACTTCGCCTGGTTTATAAAATAATAATGTTTGTGATCCCCATTGATCTTTATAAAACTCTAAATTCTGTAATAGGCACAAACCTTTTCCTCTGGATTTCTTTTGTTGCCGGCGTTCTGGTTTTCAATTTGCTCATGTTAAAATCCTTTAAACATATTCAAAGGCTTATAAAACAAAGAACAAACGAGTTAAAAAGGGGCTCTGGAGAGGCCTATAGGAAAGTTTAGGAGCTGCCACAGGTTCTTTTCTTATAACTTTTTGCGCCTGTCTGGAAAAGTTTTGCCGGTTTAAAGCAGGTAGAATGTTTAAAAACCTGGGCGGAATTAAAAGAAGACAGCTTATCTTATTGCCATAACGGAGGCTATTCTTCCTCTTCTGCCTCCTCATATCGTTTTCTTCCGTGGAAAACAGGAACTGGCACGGCAGGACGTCGGGATTGAGTTCGGTAGATTTCAGAAAAAGAATTTTCCCTCTCTCTTCCTGCTTCGGTAAATTGCTTTTTATTTTCCATATCGGTTACAATGGTTTGTAATGGGAAAACAATTTAGAGTTAAGAGGGTTTTTATCATCCTAAGGAATTGCCAATTAGCAAAACTTTACAAAACCCCTTTGCCAGAGATGCTACCTGCCATAAATATAAAGCCCGGAAACATCGCTGTTCCCGGGCTTTTCTATTCTAAAGACTTGCCAAGATTTTCCTAACTTTAATCGTCCTTTTTCTTTCTTATGCCTTTCTTTTTTTTATGCTTTAAAACTTCGGCCTCCCTGAAAAATATGATCTCTTCGGCTATATTCATAATAAGGTCTCCAATTCGTTCTACCTTTTTAATTATTGAAAATAATAAGAGAAATTGATCTATCAATTCCGGATCTTTTTTCACCTCTCCCGAAATAATTTCAAAGGCCTTCATATTTATTTTATTAAGGACTTTATCCTTTTTAAAAACTTTGCGGGCCTTTTTTGTATCTGTTGCAATGTATGCACCCGTTATATCATCCAACATTGACAATGCTGAATCAAACATTTCCTCAATCCTCATGAGATCCAGCAATCTTTTCTCAATGGGAATATCTACCTCAATAATGTAATTGGAAATGCCATACGCATGGTCTCCTACCCTTTCAAGATCAAAATTGATTTTTCTTAACGCAAGTACAAATCGCAGGTCTCCCGCAACGGGATTATGCAGGGCAATAAAGCGTTCACAATCCCTGT
Organism: uncultured Antarcticibacterium sp.; assembly: GCA_963973375.1. Lineage (GTDB taxonomy): Bacteria > Bacteroidota > Bacteroidia > Flavobacteriales > Flavobacteriaceae > Gillisia. Next base: position 13,976 of record CAXAZV010000044.1, on the reverse strand, counting down.
CTATTTTCAGGTCCAGGGCATTTACACGGTTTTCTGTATGCAAAACCTCTTCAGCCAGGTCGCTGTCATGAGTAAAGAAGGCCTCCCGGGCATTTCTTAATTGCTTGGTACATAACTCCAGCATCTCAATGCCGGATTGGTTTAAAGCTTCCTTATGTTGATCTAAACTTATCATAGTTTGTAGTTTTTAACCGAACCTTCCGGTGATGTAATTTTCAGTTTGTTTCTTTTCAGGATTGGTAAAGATCTTTTTGGTACTGTCATATTCCACAAGTTCTCCCATATAAAAGAATGCGGTGCGGTCACTTATACGTGCTGCCTGCTGCATATTATGAGTAACTATCACAATGGTATATTTACTTTTCAGTTCAAAAATGAGCTCCTCGATCTTGGCAGTTGAAATGGGATCCAGGGCAGATGTTGGTTCATCCATCAAAATAATCGATGGTTCTACTGCAAGGGTTCTGGCAATACAAAGCCGCTGTTGCTGTCCACCGGATAAGGCTAATGCAGATTTATTAAGATCATCCTTAACCTCTTCCCAAAGGGAAACTTGTTTCAGGGATTCCTCCACTTTTTCCTGAAGGAATTTTTTATCCTTAATCCCCTGAATTTTTAAGCCATACGCAACGTTTTCAAAAATAGACTTAGGAAAAGGGTTCGGCTTTTGAAAAACCATTCCTACCTGCTTTCGCAGTTGTTCAACATTCACCTTCTTCCTGTAAATATCTTTCCCGTCAATACTTATTTCACCTTCAACCCGAAAACCATCTATATAATCATTCATCCGGTTAAAAAGTCGTAAAAAGGTTGATTTACCACAACCAGATGGCCCAATAAAAGCCGTTACTTTATTGGCTTTTATATTCATATCTATGCCTTTAATAGCTTCGAAATTGTTATAAAACACCTTTATTCCGGTAGCCTGAAGCTTATGTTGCCGCTTTATTGATTTATCAATTAAAGGCTCTTTTTCCTTTTTAACCATCAGCATTAATTGTTTAATTTTTTCTGCCATTTGTTTCTAAAGTAAACGGCAATGGCATTCATTATAAAAGTAATTAATAAAAGAATTATTATTGCAGCAGCAGCATTCACCTCAAAGCCCTTTTGAGGACGGGATATCCAGTTAAATATTTGGATTGGCAGCACTGAAAATTCATCCATTGGAGATGACGGAGCGAAAGGAACGTATGCCAAGGCACCAATTACAATAAGCGGAGCCGTTTCACCCACCGCTCTGGATAATGCCAAAATAATACCGGTAAGGATCCCACCAAATGAAGCCGGAAGTAATTGCATAGAGACCGTTTGCCATTTTGAGGCACCCAGGGCATATGAAGCATCCCTTATGGATTTGGGAACCGCTTTGATGGCTTCCCGGGTTGATACAATTACAATGGGTAAAATCAAAAGCGCGAGGGTAAAACTTCCTGCGAGTATGCTGGCACCCATTTCAAGGATTCTTACAAAAACTTCAAGTCCTAAAAGTCCGTAAATGATGGAAGGAACTCCTGCAAGATTGGATATGTTCACTTCAAGAATTGAAGATAATTTCCCTTTTTTAGCATATTCCTCTAAGTAAATAGCTGCACCTATTCCAAGGGGTAAAGCAATTATTGTGGTAAGCACAAGGATCCATACACTTCCGGTAAGGGCGGTGTATATCCCTGCCCTCTCTGCACTTCGGGATGGTAGGTTGGTAATAAAATCCCAGTCAATTCTTTGAAGCCCGTCTATAAGAATAGAACCTATAAAAACTGAAAGCAGTACCAAACCCAGCAGGGTACAGGCAATGCCCCACACCTTAAATAGCTTATCCTTAAGCCGGTTCTTTTTAATATTATTCATATTTCTCGGCAAATTTCTTACGGAGTCTGTAACTCAGTGTATTTAATAAGAAAGTAAAAATAAACAGGGTGATTCCTGCTGCAAAAATGGTTTGATATTCCAATGTGCCATGACCTACATCGCCCAGGCTCACCTGTACAATATAAGCGGTTATTGTCTCAACAGGTACAGTGGGATCAAGCGTTAGGCGGGGTTGTTGCCCGGCAGCAATTGCTACTATCATTGTTTCTCCAATTGCCCTTGAAATGGCAAGGATAATGGAAACTATAATTCCTGAAGAGGCAGCAGGCACCAATACTTTAAATGCCGTTTGCAACCTGGTAGAACCCATTCCATACGACGCTTCCCGTAAAGAGTTAGGCACTGCATGCAACGCATCCTCGCTAAGGGAAGAGATAAAGGGAATAATCATAATTCCCATTACAAGACCTGCGGAAAGTGAATTGAACCCGGATAATCCCGGAATAAATGTTTGCAGAAATGGCGTAACCACGGTAAGTGCAAAGAAACCGTAAACAACCGTAGGAACTGCCGCCAGCAATTCAAGAGCCGGTTTTATAGTCTTTCTAAAACTTTTAGGAGCATATTCACTTATGTAAATACTTATAGATAAGCCTACGGGAACCGCAAATGCTATTGCTATAAAGGAAGTTAACAATGTACCCGATAGCAGCGGTAAGATTCCAAAATGTTTCTCAGTAAACAACGGCGTCCATTGAGTATCTGTAATGAAATCTATAATGGGAACTTCCCGGAAAAAGTTAAAGGCCTCTATAGATAACACCAGGATAATGCCCAGGGTTACAGCTATTGTAACCAGGGCACTAACCAGCAGTGTCTTTTCTATTGCAACCTCTTTGATTCTCTTCATATATTCAATTATTGAAGATATTTACCTAAAACCCGGTTTAATTATTGGATTGTACAAACTCATCAAATTTGGCTTGTTGAGCCTTATACTCGTCAACACTTAAAGGAAAATATCCTACATCTTCGAGAAGTGTTGGCGCCTGTTCAAGGTAGAAATTTACAAAGTCAATGACTTTAGGATTCTTGAGGGAAGAACTGTTTATATAAATATAAAGCGGTCTTGATAAAGGTGCATAGGTACTGTTCTTTACGGTTTCAAGCGAAGGAAGGATACAACCTTCACCACCATCTACTCCTACCAATTTTAATTTATCCTTATTTTCTTCAAAATAGGCAAGACCAAAGAATCCAAGTCCATATTTAGAACCCGAAACTCCCTGTACCAGTACGTTATCATCTTCACTGGCAGTAAAATCTCCTCTACTGCTACCACTTTTTCCAACAATAGCTTCGGTAAAATAATCAAAAGTACCTGAGGCTACCCCGGGTCCAAAGAGAAGAATCTCTTCATTGGGCCATGCCGGGTTAACCTGGTTCCAGGTTTTTATTGTTCCCTGAGCTGCAGGTTCCCAGATTTTTTTCAATTCTTCAACTGTAAAACAGGTTACCCAATCATTTTCAGGGTGAACTACTACGGCAAGGCCGTCATAAGCTACTTCAAGGCCTACATAGTTGATATTATTTTCTTTTGCTATTGCAATTTCCTCATCTTTAATTGGCCTGGAGGCGTTGGCAATATCTACCTCTCCCCTTCCAAATTTCTTAAATCCTCCCCCGGTTCCTGAAACTCCTATAGTAACATTTACATTAGGGTCTTCATTGCGAAATTCTTCAGCCATAGCTTCAGTAATGGGATATACAGTACTTGACCCGTCTATTGAAATAGCGCTACTGTCCGTTTCTTTTTTATTGTTTCCGCAGGCAAAAACCATAAATGCCATAGCGCCGGTAAAAATTACTTTTTTCATATTTTCTTATTTTAAAAATGGAAATCAATTTGCAATCTGTACATTAAACTATTATCGATGTTATCCTCATAATCATTAAGGCTTACATCTGTTTGAACTTTTAATTTATGCCCTACTATATATTTGGACAATCCAAGGGTATATTGAGTTTCTATTCCTGCCCCCGTAATTTCTTCCTCTAATTCTATTGTTGTATACCTTGCTGTTACCTGAAAGTTGTTCTTAAACACGTAACCGGATTGGATATTAAAACCATCTCCTACATTCACTACAGCTCCTGTTGGGGTCCCGTCTGAATTTATTGCTATGGGTTGATCACTGGACCTATCCGCATATTCTGCCATGACAGACCAGCCTTTATATTTAAACATAGCATCCAGAAAAATGGTATTGATATCTGCTTCATGAAGACCTGTATCGTTTACCATATAGGTACCGGAATTAGAGCGGGTTCTTACCGCATTTGCATTATGATCATACGTAAATCCAACTGCAAGTTTAGGAGTTTGTTCACGGGATAAATCGGCCCCGGTGTAATCTGCAAAATCACCCATAGGCAAGGCTTCTATCCTACCCGTATATTGGTAACCTCCAAGATTTCCGGCAGTGACATTCCTACCTTCACCCTGTGAAAAAGCAAATGCTTCTCTTACTAAAAAGTTTGGTCCTACATTAATAGAGTGATGTAATTGCATACCCATATCACGATCTATATTAAACCTGCTATTTACCAGGGATCGGTCTACAGTCTCCATGTTGGCCGATGATATTACACGCTCACGGTTTCCGGGAAGCTTGGTTTGCCCGGCCCAGAGTTCAAAATTTTCAAAGAAATTCCATTTCAAAACGGCATCCAGTATATAGCGGGGAGTATTACCGGTATAAACGGAAGTTCCTGAAATATCCCGGTTAGATAATCCCACTTCAAGTTTATAAACCAGTTTTGGTGAAAAAGCAAAACCGTCAAATTTTAATCTGGCCCGCCGGATTAAAAAATTAGAGTCGCCAGATTCAAATTCTTCATTATTCGGAAATTCCCATTGCGATGTATATAAAGATTGAAAACGGGCGGCAAAGACCAAACTGTAAGAACTATCTTTTGCTACCACATTTACAAGACCCTTTCCAAAACGATTTTCAGTAATGTCCTGAGCTTGCATAGAAACCGTTAGGAATAAGCTTACAACTGCGGGTAAAAGGTATTTAAATTTCATTTGCTTCTTAATTTTTGTCACAGCAAAGAACCGACATCAATGTTAAGTAGATGTTACCCGCTTATTATGATTAAGTAAAATAAAAAAGGTTGCCTGGCCAAGGCAACCTGTCATACATCTAATCGACAAAAATTAAGAATATATGCCTTTAACTTAATGAACATCAAGTGAACCAAAGAAACTTGTTTTAATTAATAACAGCGTTAAGGCAACATCAATAAATTATTAATTAGTGTGATTGGGAGATTAAACTTTTATGCGGAGGTGGTATGGTTAAATAAAACCTTAAGTAGATAGTTTTGAAGCTTTATTAAATACAAAAGAGCACATTGGGTAAATGTGCTCTTGCGTCAATTAACAAAAAAAAACCTAACTCTTTTTGAAAAAACAAAGCTACATTAAAATTAGATTAGAATTTTACTTTTTATTCTTATTTTTCTGTTAAGGTATAAAGTGAGCGAGAGAGCCCCTATAAACCCTCATAATTAGAAAGTCTCCGAAAAGGAAAAAGTACCAGGTATCAACTAAATAATTTAAAATGGCAAGCCTTTATTAATTTTAGAGAGATCAAAAAACTTCAAAATTCAGGAAGATAGAAAGATGAAAATATAGGATAATATGATCCCGGTCATTATTCACCAAAAAGGGATAATTTAATTTTGGCCATTAAAACAGGTTTAGATTTTATTCCTATGAATGTACTCATTCTAACAGATCTTTCCCAGGTAGCAAAAAACGCTGCGGAATTTGCCCTGCAATTTCTAAGAAACACACCTGTGAAATTTTATCTTCTCAATATAGGACAATTTCATACAGAGGAAGATCCACAATTGCCGGTAAGCGAGAGAATGGCCCGGGCCCTGTTAAAAATAGACCTTCGTATTCTGGAGCTAAAAAAGCTTACCACTAATCCAGATCACCAATTTGAAGCTTTATATTCAGAGAATGACCTGGTAACGGCAACCCGGCGTTACACAGATGCGAAGAAGATAGACCTTATTGTAATGGGAGCGGCCAATAAGGGTTTTTCACCTTATACTATTGTAGGTAACCAGACTTATGAGATCCTTCAAAAAATAAAATGTAATCTTCTTGCGGTTGCTGAAGGTTCAGAATTCAGGAAAATAGAAAAATTGATTTTTCCTTATACCTATATCCCTTCCTTGGATGAAACGATTAGGAAACTCGAGAATTTTTCGGCATTTGAGAAAAATGTTGAGATCAATGTGATGGAAATCTTTGGACAAACTAATGAAGAAGAAATTCTACCTACGGGGGCAGATACCATGGTTGCCACCAACAATACTAGCCGCATAAAACATTTAAAAATGCGGGATCTTGAAATTTTTTCTATTTCGCAGCTGCAAAAGATCCAGGATGATTTTGACCTTATAGCGCTAATGGGCAAAGACATTACCCTGTGCTACAAATTACTGCATAATAAATATGGGATCTTTTCCACTATCTCGGGAAAGCTACCCATATTTATTCTGCATGATTAAATAATTAAGGAAATTCTTTTAATTTTCCCGGCTTAAAGATTTCATATCTATTACAAACCTGTATTTTACATCGCTCTTCAACATGCGCTCATATGCCGTGTTGATGTCCTGCATATCTATTACCTCAACATCACAAACAATATTATGCTCACCGCAAAAATCCAGCATTTCCTGGGTTTCTTTAATTCCACCTATTAAGCTGCCCGCGACTCTTTTTCGCTGGGATATCAATTGACCTCCATGCACGGGATCAACAGGCTCTACAGCTCCTACAATTACCATGGTGGCATCACGTTTAAGCAGGCCAATATAGGGATTAAGATCATGGCCTACAGGAATAGTATTGAGCAGAAAATCAAAAGAATTGGCATGTTTTGCCATTTGTTCCTCATCTTTTGAGATCACTACATCCTTGGCGCCAAGTTCTCTGGCATCTTCACCTTTTGAGGGGGAAGATGTGATCATTACTACCTCTGCACCCAGTGCATTAGCAAATTTAACTCCCATATGCCCAAGGCCTCCCAAACCAATTATTCCAACTTTATCCCCTTTTTTCACATTCCAGTGTCGCAGTGGGGAATATGTTGTAATACCCGCACAAAGTAGGGGTGCCGCTGCTTTGGCATCAAGATTTTCAGGTACGTGCACCACAAAATCCTTGTCTACCACAATTTGTTGGGAATAGCCCCCAAAGGTCCTTCCGCCCATATATTTGTCTGGTCCGTTATAAGTAAAGGTTGAACCATTCTCACAGTATTGTTCAAGGTCTTCTTTACAGGCTTTGCAATGGCGGCAGGAATCTACCATACATCCTACCCCTACAAGTTGCCCCTCTTTAAAACCTGAAACATTGTTTCCTACTTTAATTACCCGCCCAATGATCTCATGGCCAGGCACCAGAGGGTAATGACTCACACCCCAGTCATTTTTCACAAAATGTAGGTCTGAATGACACACCCCACAGTATTCTATATCTATATATACATCATTCTCCTGTACTTCTCTTCGCTCTAACTCAAAAGGTTTTAAAGGAGCATCTACTTCGTGGGCCGCAAAAGCCTTGATCTTTTTCATATATATTCGTTTATTAATTTATAAGATTACGAGATCGCATAAATTCACCTGTATAGGTAGTATGCGACAGGAAAAATCTTCATTTAAAAATTTTCCTCCCGAAGGTACACTAATATTTAAGATTTCTCAAATGAAACCCCTACGGTAAAAAATAGGGAATACAAGTAAGGGGGAATTAAATTTAAGATGTGCGCGGAAAGACGTTTAATCTTTATACCGTCCCAGGGCTTTTTTTAACTGTTCAGCTATATCCTTCCGCAGGCTTTCAGGCTCCAGTACCTTGACAGTATCTCCATAAGAAAGTATCTCCATTTTAAAATCATAGGTAGGCACCAGCTTATATTCAAATATACGTTCCGTATTATTTTTCAGGATCTCTTTCTGGCTATGATGAAGCGGGAGGGAATTTATATACCTTCCTTCTTTTGGTGTAAAGGAAAGCAGGATCTTCTCCGGTTTTTCCCCGGTTCCGTTAATAATACCAAAGGTATATTTGAATTCTTTGGCGGGATCAAAATCCTTTATTTCCCTGAATTTCTTTCTGCCTATTTCCAGTCCTGCTATACGGTCCAGTCCAAAATTTTTCACCACACCACCGGCGGGATCACTTGCCAGCAGGTACCAGCGATTTCTCGCCTCTTTGATGGCAACAGGATGAACCGTTCTTTTTGTAACAGAGCCATCATCAAATTTGCGATAATTGAAACTCACTTCCAGCCTGTTTCTTATAGCGTGTAAAAGCCCGTGCATGTGCTCTGTACCCAAAGCCCTGCGATCTTCAAAAATCAGGTGATTGCCAAAGCTGTTGCCCATTCGTATCGCATTAAAAAGATCAAAAGACTCCATGAGTCTTTCGTTTTGAGCCTCGCGCTCATCTTCTTCAATATAATAGACCTTTAGCTTTTTATCATATTTGATATCTACCTGGTATAAACCGGATATCTCGATCATAGCCCGTTGAAAAGTGCGCAGGGAACACGTAAGCCGGTCGCCGGTGATCTCTTCCTGTAACTTTAAAAAATTGGCTATCTCCTTAAAAGTAGACGGTTTTTTGTTAAGCTGATGAATAATAAATCTATGGCGTTGTATACCTTCTTGTCTAGACATGCTTATGTAGTTTATACATTTCTTTGCTTAACCAAGATATAGAAATATCACGACATTTAGTGTCGTTTCAAAACATTCTTAATTTAACCGGAATTCTAAAAATTTTCTTAAATTCGGTATGATCAATCAAATTCTCATGCCAAAAACCACCTGCACCCATTGTGGGGAAGAAAATCCAGTAACCTCTAAATTTTGCGCCTCCTGCGGGTATGCGCTTCCAAAAGATATTTCGCAACCGGTAGTAGATCTTTCAGCTAAAACCCTAACGGAAAAGAAGTCCTCTAAAAATACTATCCCCGGTACCATTGCAGGCGTGGTATTTTTTTTTCTTTCCTTTTTTGCTGTTCAGCATTTCTTTTTTAATGAACCGGTCATTGATACCACAATGTCAAAGATTGCAGATGAGATCAATAAGCAATGCCCTATGATGGTAGATGCAGATACACGCCTGGACAATGCTTTGGTGTTACCGGGCAATGTCTTCCAATACAATTATACGGTGGTAAATGCCGAACTGGAAAATGTAGATGTGGAGGCTTTTAAAACTTACCTGGAACCAATTATTACCAACGCGGTAAGTACAGATCCTCAAATGCAGTTTCAGCGCGATTATAAAACTACAATGAATTATAATTATAAAGATAAGAACGGCAAACATCTCTTTCTTATATCTATTACCCCCGATAAATATTTATAAAATCCCCGGTTATCCAGGGGAAATGTTTTTCTGGATGTTGGCCTCTTGCAGTTTATTTTAATTTAAAATTTCCCGGAACCCGCCAAAAAAACGACAACCCAAATTTAACTCTTAATTTTTGGAGAAAATCTCTTGTGAGACTTCTCTGAAAATATTTACACCCCTACCGCAGCGGGGCTCTGGAGGCATAATAAGGAATGTGTATGAAATTTTATCGTAGCCCAGGGTTCATGCCAAGTTTTAACTTTAATTTTTCTATATCAGTTTAATAACTTAACCCTGAATCCACTATCTTGGCAGGATTAAAAAAATAAAATTCAATTTATGAAGAAATTAATTTTAAGCGCCTTAACTATTAGCTTCCTGAGTTGCGGCGTTCACCAACAAAATAATGTGGAGAATGCAGATGTAATGAAGTATGCAAATACTATTACAGCAGGTGAGCTTAGTGAGCATTTGTACATTTTTGCAAGCGATGAATTTGAAGGACGTAATACCGGAGAACCGGGACAGAAAAAAGCAGCGGAATACCTGGTAAATGAATATAAGAAATTGACCATCCCTTCACCGGCCGGAGTTACCAATTATTACCAACCTGTACCTTCAACCGCATTTCGCGGGAATGTAAAGGATTCAGAAAATGTGCTGGCTTTTCTTGAAGGAAGCGAATTTCCTGAAGAAGTACTGGTGATCTCATCACATTATGACCACGTGGGAATGGATGCTGAAGGAAATGTATTCAATGGTGCAGATGATGATGGTTCCGGAACAGTAGCTATTCTTGAGATTGCCGATGCATTTATGCAGGCTAAAGCAGATGGTTACCATCCAAAACGATCTATTTTATTCCTGAATGTTACCGGAGAGGAAAAAGGTCTTATAGGGTCAAAATGGTATACAAATAATCCCGTATTTCCTTTGGCAAATACAGTTGCCAACCTGAATATTGACATGATTGGCCGTATTGGCAATGGGAAAGAAGATGCGGGAGATTACGTATATCTTATTGGAAGTGATAAATTAAGTACTGAGCTTCACAATATAAGCGAAGAGGTCAATGCGAAATATATAAATATGGAGCTTGATTACACGTATAATGATGAGAATGATCCTAACCGTTTTTATTACCGAAGCGACCATTACAACTTCGCAAAAAACAACATTCCAATCATATTTTACTTTAATGGGGTGCATGCAGATTATCACAAGATCTCTGACACTCCAGACAAGATCGAGTACGACATGTTGGCAAAACGCGCACAATTGGTATTTTTAACAGCTTGGGAAGTTGCAAACCGCGACACCCGTCCTGTAGTTGACAAGCCTGTTGAATCTGCTGCTTCTGCCAGATAATTCTTTAGAAATTCTATAAAATTAAAACTGCCCGGATGTCCCGGGCAGTTTTTTTATTGTTGAAATTTATCCTTAACCACATGTATTTTATGCCATGGTATCCAGGATCATATCAATATCATCCTCGGTAGTATCTGGATTTATGAAACAGAATCTGGAAATGGTCTCATATTCACCGTTGGATTTCCATTTTGTTGGAGTAACAAGAGCAAGTCCATCCCTGTGGTTTTTATAGGTCCAGTCCCGATAATTTTCCGGTGTCCAGTTCTTTCTTCTAAAAAGTACTACAGAGAGGCTGGAGGGTCTTACCAGTTCCAGGGAGGGTCTTTGCTTTATTTTTTCAGCAGCAATTTTTGCCAATTCTATTCCACGTTCAATAGCTTTTCTATATTTCTCCGTTCCATGCATAGCCAGAGAGAACCACAAAGGCATTCCCCGTACCCGGCGCGTGAGCTGAATTTGATAATCTGAAGGATTAAAACCCTGTGCACCTTCATCTTTAAAGATCTCCAGGTAGGCACCCTTTTGAGAATGCGCATTTGCTGCAAGTTCCATATTTTTATAGATCACCGCTCCGCAATCATATGGCGAAAACAACCATTTATGAGGGTCTATGGTAATGCTGTCTGCTTTTTCTATTCCATTGAACAAATGTCTTACAGAGGTTGCAGCCAGGGCTCCACCCCCGTATGCGCAATCCACATGCAGCCAAACTTTTTCCTTTTGGCATGTATTGGCAATTCCCTCAAGATCATCTATAATCCCCGCATTGGTTGTTCCTCCCGTTGCTACAACGGCAAAAAGACGCTTGCGGTCCTTGGGTTCCAGTTCGTTTATAGCATGTTGCAATTCGGTTCCTTTTAGGTAATCCCCGTCACAATCTATCATTAAAAGGTCTGCATCCATAACTCGTGCCATTGCCTGCACCGAGCTGTGTGCACCATTGGAGGTTAACAACAGGCCTTTATGCCCAATATTTTCCACATCGCGGGAGCGCCATTCTTCCCGTGCCGCAACCATAGCCGATAAATTGGCCGCGGTACCTCCGCTGGTAAATACCCCAAAAGAACCTTTGGGCAAACCGGTTAATTCTACGAGCCATTTCATAGCCTGGTTTTCACAAAAAATTCCGCCCGCGCCTTCCATCCAGTAAGCCCCATGTATGCTGGAAGCAGAGGTTACAAGATCAAACATTATAGCAGCCCGTGTTGGTGCTGCCGGCACAAATGCCAGGTGCCTTGGGTGGTCAATTGGCACGGTGGCTTTTACCAGGACATCCCTAAACAACCGGAAAGCATTTTCGCCTCCAATTCCCATTGGAGTAATGGTTTCACCCACCAGTTCCAGAAGATCTGCTTCCTTTTTGGGCGATCCCAGCTCCGGGGTTACGTTTGAAATTCGGTCTATGGTGTATTTCATGACATCCAGTGTCATCTCCACCAGATCCATATCTATGGTATGCATTTTATTATTCTCCAAGGGTGATGATTTTAAATTGTAAGTCTAAAGGATTTAACTGTTCTATAAGGGCAGGGATCAATTGTTCACCAAATTCAAGGTACATTTCAGAAAAATTGGTGTGCCGCTCCTGCAGGCTTTTGTTTGGGAAAAGTTCATTTTGAAGTCCTGTTATACGGGATACCTCATCTTTAAGTTTTCGTTTCTGTGCCTTGAGGAGTCGTTTTTCAAGATTGTCAAGTCCCTTCAACTGCTTTACTTCCTGTGCTTTTACAGCATTAAGAAATGTTTTATCTGTTTGTGCTGCGATCTCATACATTTTTTGGAACTGCTGTACCAGGAGTTCTTTTTGCGGACCAAAGTCTATATCTATATTGGAGATCTTGCGCACCTTGCGATTGATCAATTCGTGTTGCTTCATAAATATTTCAGCAATAGAAATATCCAGTTTTTTCCTTTTTTCGTTTTGCCTGGCGGTCTCTATCAATACCGAATTCCGCAGCAAAAGGACAGGAAAGGGTATGTTTACAGTTTTAAATACCTCCTTCAGCTCAAACCAATAAGCAAGTTCTCCCCCACCCCCTATATAACATAGATTGGGCAGGATCACTTCCTGATAGAGCGGCCTTGTCATCACATTAGGACTAAATTTCTCCGGATTTTCGTGCAGTTCTTTCAGGATCTCATCCTTACTCCAGGTAATATCTGTTTCATTTACATAAAAGCGTTCTTCCTGTTCAATAAGGCGCTCCCTTACGCAAATGTCAAGGTAAAAGAGATTTATTTCCCTTGGAGTTACCTGCACCCCATATCCAAGTTCGTCAAGTTTTTGGGCTACCGGCCCCGCCCTGTGAAAAGAAACCTGCTGGGTGAGTTCTTTTTCAAGAAATGGTATAAATCCGGCTTTCAGGTTTTTATCGTGCCCGTCCAGGATCACCAATCCATAATCCTTGAAAAGCTCATTTGCCAGGAAACGTGTGGCATCTGTAAGATTTTCGTGTTCCAGGTAAGACCTTTTGAATAGTTCCTTTAAAGTTTCGGCATTTTTACTACCTCCAATTTCCGCAGAAAATAATGCAAAAACCTCATCCAGGCCTTTGGTGCTTAAATTACCCACTGCATCATTTCCCGCACCGGCTTCGGCACTGTTCCACTGGAACTTTTTCCCGTGAAGATTGAAAAAATTGATCTCTTCAAAATCGTGATCCTCTGTAGCCATCCAGTAAACCGGCACAAAATTGTAATGTGGATATTCTTTTTTTAAGTCATTAGCAAGGTTGATGGCAGAAACAATCTTATATAAAAAATATAAGGGACCCGTAAATAAATTAAGCTGATGTCCCGTAGTAACTGTGAAGGTGTTTTCCTGAAGAAGGGAATTTATATTGGATGAAACAGATGCAGATATTTCCAGATTTGAATATTGTTCCTGTAAGGCTTTTACAAGAACCTCCCGTTTATGTAAGGTAAAAGCCGACTTTTTTTCCTCAATTTGTTTCTTGAAATTTTCCAGGGCGGGAAAGCGATTGTAGAACTGTTTTAGTTCCTCTTTCTGGTCCAGATAATCTGTTATAAGTGGGGAAAAATAATTGGTTTCTTTATAGGAAAGACAGTCTGCAGGCATATAATTTCTTTAATAATGTAAAGATACCTAAGATAAACTTTTTACCATCTATTTTTTAGTTAATTACGGTTGGTATGTTATCTTTACTTTCCTAATCCCGATTTTATCTTTTAAATGAAAAAATTCTCCCTCCTTGTTTCCGTTCTTTTTCTGAGCTTTCAGATTACAATTGCACAAAATTTACAATCTCCCGAGGAATTTCTTGGTTATAAGATTGGTACACAATTTACCCGGCATGCAGATGTTGTAAATTATTTC
>CAXAZV010000043.1:0-16089 GCA_963973375.1 uncultured Antarcticibacterium sp. | reverse complement strand
GTTCTATGACTATATGGAGGGTTATTTTATCGGTTTTGTTTCCGCCGCTTGCAGTTTATGACCGCGGTTGCGGGTCTATTCTTATTGTTTTATTGCTAACCCTGCTGGGTTGGATCCCCGGGGTAATCGCCGCACTTATTATCCTTAACCGCCCTAAAGACAATTAGTGATCTGGAATTCTAATGGTTTAATGGATCATTGGGTTTTATAAATTAATGCCGGCATTTTTAAAATAAAAAGAGTTTGAATAAAGAGATACAACTTCAGGAATTGGGCATTCGGGAATACAGGGAAGCCTGGGATTACCAGGAGCAGCTTTTCCGGGAGATCCTGGACGTAAAAATAAGGAACCGCCGGGAAGAGCTTCAGGTGCCTACCCCCAATTATTTGTTGCTGGTAGAGCATCCTCATGTATATACTTTGGGAAAAAGCGGCGACCTTTCGCATTTGTTGCTTGATGAAACCCAATTAAAGGCCAGAAATGCCCAATTCTATAAAAGCAACCGCGGTGGCGATATTACTTATCACGGGCCGGGACAGGTGGTGGGATATCCTGTTATGGACCTGGAAAATTTTTTTACAGATATTCATAAATACCTGCGTTTTCTGGAAGAAGTTATCATTCTAACTTTGAAGGAATATGGCCTGGATGCCCAAAGAAGCAAAGGGGAAACAGGGGTATGGCTGGATGTAGACACTCCTTATGCAAGAAAAATTTGCGCGATGGGAGTAAAGGCGAGCAGGTGGGTGACCATGCATGGCTTTGCACTTAATGTAAATACAGATCTTGGTTATTTTGACCATATTATTCCCTGCGGAATAAAGGGTAAAGCAGTCACTTCCCTTAATGTAGAACTGGGACAGCGCGAGGTTTCTATGGCTGAAGTTCAGCAAAAAATCCTGAAGCATTTTGCCGCGATCTTTGAAGCAAAATATACTACAGAAATTTAGAACTCATATAAGACAATTCCTTTGTCATCACCGCGTACGCTCAGGAAGTTCTTTTTTCCAATGCTTAATATGTTTGCCCGGGAAATTCCGTACACCGGAAATCCGGGAAGCAATTCGGCTTTTTCATTAAATACAAACACCCTTTCCGCCTGTGTGTCGGTTATCGTAATAAAAGTCTTATTTCCTATAGTATAGATCTCCGGTTGTGTATACAAACCGTAATCCAGCGTTACTGTATTGTTATTGATCTTCAGGTTATTTTCTGAATGAAAGACCAGCACATCTTCGGTAGCAGTAAAAAACGGATCGGTGAAATTTGCCAATTTTTCCTTCTTCACCCCACCGTTTTCATCTATTCTTATTATTTCCCCTTTAGAAGTAACCGATATGAAATTACCATTATTGGAGTACCATTGGTTTTCTGAAAAGTCTATCTCATCCTCCACCTTTACACGGGAGGTTCCCTGCCGGCTAAGGATATTTAATTTCCCGCTGCCCTCCGGCACTAAAATGTAATCCTTGTTTTTCATTCTAATATGCTGCGGTGATTCAACAATGGCCGCTGAGGTTTTTTCAAAGTCAAAGCCATTCACTTTTGCGCCTTTGGCATCATACATTATTACCTCCCTGTCCTGGGTGACTACCAATCTATAATTCCTGTTGTTATCATAATCAAAAACAGAAAGAGGTTGGGTGATATCATCCTTGAAAATTATAGGAAAGGGTTTTGCCGGTTTTCCTGTTCTATCCAAATTATATAATGCATTTTGTGTTGAGAATACCAATTGTAATGTGCCATTTTTTCTGGTATCCACCTGGTGGATCTTACCAGTGATCCTGCCCTCCATTTGGGTTTTCCACAATCTTTTTCCTGCGCCATTATATAAGTAAAGATCATTATTCTCATCCTGCACCGCAACTTCTATAGCATTGTTGGTATGATTTTTCACAAGGAATGGAGTGGTGCCAATTGGGGAATCTAAATTGAAAGTTGCAATTTCCTTCACCCCATTGCTGCTTGTAGATTTGGTGGTGTTCATGATACCGTGCAAATGTGCGAAGTCTCCTTCCTGAACAAATTGCAGCGCAAGAATAGGATAATTTTTAAGGTCCAGGGAATTGATATGCTCCATCATATCCTCCGTTCCGGTTTCTTTAAGCCGGGATTTTATTTTTTCTGAGTTGGCAACCATTAAAAAAGAAGAAGAGCTGGCCAGGTGGCTCATGGCATCCAGGAAAAATTCCTGCTCAGCAAGTGTTGTCTTGTTAAGAGAGTAGGTAATGATCTCTTCTATTGCTGCGGAAGATTTAGCAAGAAGTATAAAATTTTCAACATAAGCAAAATGTAAGTAATCCTCTCCTGTCAATAAAGGATTTAGCTGCCGCAGGATTTGAGGAGCTTCGCTAAACCTGTATATTGAAATATTCCGGAACTCGTTAAGGAGTTCACTTTCCTGGGTGATAGCTTGCTGTGCCAGTTCCATATCTGTGGCAGTGAAAGCGATTACATTTTCTGTTGAAAGAAAGATCACTCCTGCTTCCTGGGTGAAATTCAGAAAATGATTGTCGGTTAAAGCAGTTGGGTTTTCGGTGAGTGCCTGAAGGTTGGAATGTAATTTTTCAAAACTGTTGTAAGTAAAGGAATAAAACCCGGCGGCAGATGTGGGGGTTATTTCAGCCAGTTGATTGGGCACGGGATTTACATCCCTGAAGGCTTCCAGAATTGCTTTATCCTGTGGCGCCCAGGTGGAAATACCGTTGAGTAGGATCTTTTGGCCTTTCACATCAATATCCATTACACTCCATCCGGCCAGGTCTGCAAGTGGAAGTGCGCTCCCAGGGAACGAGTTTTTAAATGACGTATTAAAATCCTTATGGTTAATGAACAATGAATTCTTGCGTTTATCTTGCGCTGCAAAAACTTTATCAAATGTTTCATCCTTCACCTTTTCCCCAGATGTTTTCATTATTTCCTCAAGCTCACTTCTGGAATTACCGGCCAATAAAATCCCGTCGCGGTGAGAGGTAAAAAAAGTTACCTCCTCCAGGCTGAATTTATTAATGGTAAAAGAATCATAGGTAAAGGTTTCAACAGATTTGTTCTTTAAAGAATCGGTTTTAATTTGATCTGGATGACCTTTACTTATATATAGATAATTAACTCCTGCATCTCCAACTTTAGATAAACAGATCAAAGAAGGTTCTTTCCCCGTGAATTCAGAAAGAGTTCGCAATTGAGAAAGGACTTCGGGATTTAAAATGAAATCATTATCGGTGAAAAATGAGAGGCTGTCAGTATTTTTCAAAAGTGCAGCCAGATTGGGGGAACTTATAATATAGGATGAGTTAAGAGGAATAAATTCACCCATATCCCCGGTGGTTTCCCTGTCTTCACCACAGGCAACAAGTATTAAAAGAACTGCGAAGGAGAGCAGTAGTTTTTTCAAAAGTGTATATTTTTTATGTGTGTACACAAATATACTAATCACAATGTAAGTTTCAACTGCTGTGGCAATAACTTAAAGCTCATTCGGTGATATTTTGTTGTGCCGTATTTTTCAATAGCCTGCCTGTGCTCGGCAGTGGGATAACCTTTATTCTGTTTCCAGTTATAAACAGGGAATTCTTCGTGGATCTTTTCCATGTAAGCATCGCGATATGTTTTAGCGAGAATGGAAGCGGCGGCTATATTCAGGTATTTACCATCTCCTTTTACCACACATAAATGAGGGATCGCCTTAAAAGGTTTAAACCTGTTTCCGTCTACCAGAATATGTTCCGGGGGAATTTGTAATTCCTCTATAGATTGATGCATAGCCAAAATTGAGGCATTTAGAATATTAACCTTGTCAATTATAAAGTTATCCACAAAAGAAACAGAGAATCCCAGGGCTTTTTTTTCAATTAGACCTTTAAGGATTGCACGGTTTGATTTTTTGATGATTTTCGAATCATTTATCAATTGGTTTTTAAATCTTTTTGGAAGAATTACCGCCGCGGCAACAACCGGTCCCGCCAGGCAACCCCGGCCGGCTTCATCGGTTCCACATTCTAAAAATTGTTTATGATACGAATTGATTAACATAAAGAATACTTTAACTAAAATTTCAATTTTAATACAAAAAATCACTGTTTTTGGACTAAAAACAGATGAATTGTTAAAAAATTTAGAAGCGTTTAACTTGTGGTTTTAATATTTTATTCACATTTTTGGCGCAATCTAACTAAAACAACTAACTAATGAAACAAAGATTACATTTGATTTTAACGCTCTTTTTCGCGTTTGTCGTACAATTGTCCTTTGCTCAGGACAGGACTGTCTCCGGGACAGTTACAGATTCTGACGGAGTTCCCCTGCCGGGAGTAAATGTGCTTATGCCGGCAACAAACACTGGTACTCAAACAGATTTTGACGGTCGCTACACTGTTCAGGTAAGTGCCGGAGAAATCATTGAATTTAGCTATGTTGGGTATGAAACTCAACAAAGAGTGGTTGGCACTGCCAACACTATTAACATCACGATGGCAGTTGATGCTGCTCAACTTGATGAGGTTGTGGTAACCGGTCTTGCCGGGGCTACCAGCCGTAAAAAATTATCGGTAACGGTAAACAAAGTTGATGCGGCAGATCTTGAAGTGATCCCCGCCACATCAGCTGCAAGTGCTTTACAGGGTAAGGTTGCCGGTGTTACCGTAACCAATTTTGGGCAACCGGGATCTGGAGCTACTATCCAGTTGAGAGGTGCTACCAACCTTTTTGGAGGGCAGGAGCCCTTGATACTTGTTGATGGGATTCAGGTAGAAGGTGGGATTCAGGATATTAATACAGACGATATAGCCTCTTTTGAGATCGTAAAAGGTGCATCTGCATCTGCTCTTTATGGGTCCCGTGCAGGTAACGGGGTAATTGTAATTACAACCAAAAGAGGTAAATACAACCAGGCAGGGCCACAGGTGACCATTCGAAATGACCTTGGTTTTTCCCAGCTTGCAAATAAGATCGATATCAACAGGTCTCATATCTATGAACTTGCCGATGATTACCAAAGCGAAAACCGTTATACCAGGTACGCCGGAGTGGAATATGCAAGTGGCTATACCGGGGTAGGAAGATTGGGTGTTACAGGTGCACGAATTCCTTCTGCTGACCGTTATGCTGATAATCCATTCGGGGCAAATTATGACAACCAGGATATATTCTTTAATACCGGGGTTGATAATACAACTTATGCTTCTGTTTCAACTGCTTCAGAATTTTCTAATCTTTTCTTTTCTGCTGAAAGAACGCAGAACGAAGGGATATTTGCTGAAACCGGAGGTTATGAAAGATACGGGGCACGATTAAATGGTGACCTGCAAATAAACAGTTGGTTAAAATTAACTACCAACAATAATTATATTCGTTCTAACAATGAGACTCCGGGTGGAACCCTTGATGGAGTAATTTTTGACCTTGCGCTTTCTGATCCAGATGTTGATTTAAATGCGCCTAATCCTGATGGGCAGCCGTATTATTATATTCCAAACCCATGGGCGGCAACTACCATAAACCCATTATATAACCTGGCAACTATCAGGGAAAATGCTGTGAGAAACAGATTTCTGGGTTCCTATAACCTTAATGTGAAATTTGCCGATCCATTAAACCTTGATCTTGAATATGCGGTTGAGAGCACAACCTATAACAATCAAAGTCTTACACCTTATACTGCATTCCAAACCGGGGGTAGTCTTGGAGGAGAAAATGTAGGATTTAGTTATTCCAAGGGTGGGTTTTCCAAGGAAAATTCTTATACCCTGTCACAAAAAGCTCAGGCAACCCTAAATTATGTTGACACTTTCGGAGATCTTAATATTGCCGGAAAGTTAAGCTACCTTTTAGAGGATAACCACTATGAGTATTTCTTTGGATCTGGTTTTGACTTTACCTACCAGGGAGTACAATCTCTTGATAATTTCAACAACGACAGAACTTCAATTGGGTCCTCTTTACAGGATGAAAGAGCGCAAAATGTTTTCGCTATAGTTGGTCTTGATTTTAAAGACCGTTATATTCTTGATGCTATGTATCGTATAGATGGGTCATCCCTATTTGGGGCCGAGAACAGGTGGAACAATTACTACAGAGTTTCAACTGCCTACAGGATCTCTGAGGATGTCCAAATACCAGGAATTCAGGAAATGAAAGTACATGCGGCATTAGGTACAGCAGGACAACGTCCAGGATTTAACTGGCAATATGATTATACCGGCCTAAATTCAGGTTTGGTAAGTAATGATCGGGTTCTTGCCAATGATCAGCTAAAACCTTCACTTACTACAGAAATGGAAGTAGGACTTAATGTAAACTTCCTGAATAGATTTACATTTGAAGGGGTATATGCAAAAGCAAAAACAGAAGATCAGTTTATGTTTGTTGATATCTTCGCTCCTGTTAATGAGGGAAGAAATAAACAATGGCAGAATGTAGGTACAGTAGAATTCAATACACTGGAGCTTATGTTGAATGCAGAGGTGATCAAAGAGGAGAACTATGGATGGGATCTTGGACTTCGTTACAGCAGAACAAGAAACGAGGTTAAAGAATTGAACGTAGATCCAATTATCGTTGGGCCTGCCGGAACGAATACTCCCGGACGAATTTTCCGAATTGAAGAAGGTGAGGAATTTGGAGCGATGTATGGAGGTGCCTTTGTAACTTCCCTTGACCAAATGGCACGACAGTTACCTACAGGTGCTAATATAAGTGATTATGTTGTAAACCGTGACGGGGTGGTGGTTTTGGCCAGTGCCGTTGGTACTTCAGATGAAAAAGCCATACGTCGTCTTGATGAAGATGGAAGAACCTGGTTTGGTAAGATAGGTTCTCAAAATGCCGATTTCAACCTTGGTTTAACTTCCAATTTTAGGTATAAAGGTCTTAATTTCTATATGTTATGGGACTGGAAAAAAGGAGGCGATATCTACAACCGCCAGGGACAATGGTTAACAAGGGATAACCGTAATGCAATTATGGATCAGGCCGGGGTGGCTGAAGGACAAAAGAAAACCCAGGATTACTACCAGAGTCTTTATAATGCTAATAATGATCTAGAGCACTGGGTTGAGGATGGTTCATTCGTGAAATTAAGAGAAGCTTCATTGTTCTATACCTTCGGAAGGGATCAATTATCAGGGATAGCAAATGGATTCTTTAACTCGTTGAGGGTTGGTGTAACCGGAAGAAATTTATTAACTTTTACAGATTACACTGGATGGGATCCTGAAGTACAGAGATATGATTCTCTAACGCAGAATTATTACGCGATAGATTACGGGGTGTATCCTGTTTCCAGATCTTATAACTTCTCGGTACAACTTAAATTTTAAAAAAAAAGAAATATGAAAAATATAAAACTAACATTTCTGGCCGCTTTCGCCCTGATGTTTTACTCCTGTGATATGGAGACCGACCTCGATGTGCTGAACGAAGAGGAACCTACCAGTGAAGAATTGGCCAACGAATCTACAGCCGATCAACTTTTTCAAAGCTGGTATAATACCAAGAATAATTATAATGGACCTGGTTTGGTGACCAATGTAATGGCAGATCAAATTACTATGTCCTGGGGTAACATGGGGATGAGGGATATGTCCAGTGAACCAAGAATTGAATGGAACAATTCTTCTTCTTATGGAAACCGTCAAGCCACTGAAAGTTACTTTAATGCGATGAATGCCATTCTTTCTGATGCTAACGCTCTTGCGTTTGGTGTGGAAAATGGAATGGAGTTTTCTGACCTTGATAAGTATGAATCTTTATCAAGATTTGGTCAGGGAGCTGCTATAGGTAGCCTTGCGCTCATTTTTGACAGGGTATATGTATTTGATGAAACAGGAACTCTAAATGATGGTGAGCCTTATCCTTTTAATGAAGCAATCCTTTTAGCCCTTGATAAACTTGACCTTGCTATCGCCGCAGCAGATCGTGGAGATTTTTCTTTAACTGAAGGACAGGTGTATGGCCAAGCTCTATCCAGCGACCAATGGAGCCAGTTTTTAAATACACTTGCTGCCAGAATGTATGCCAACAGCGCCAGAAATGCAGCTCAAAAGGCCGCTTTAGATTGGGACAGAATCCTTGCCTATGCTGAAAACGGCCTTACTTATGATTTCGCCGTAGGACAGGATGGATGGAACCAGTGGTGGCCAGATTATATTGGTTATTCTATCTACCCGGGATGGGGAAGAGTGGATATGAGAATTATTGGAATGATGGCTGATGATTATCCAAATTACTGGCCTGCAGGTCAAACCAGCCTGCCGCCGGCAACAAGCCCCGATTCAAGATTTGAAGAATACTTTGAATATCTGGATTATCAGGATTTCCCTGAAGATAGAGGTATTTATCACTGGAGTACCTACAGGCAAAAAAGGTGGGATCACTGGTTGAACTCCGGGTTCACCACAGATCTTTATGAAATGCTGCAGGCAGAAAATGAAACCTATAAAGCTGAAGCTCACCTTCACCTGGGTAACCTGGCTGAAGCAGCAGCAGTGCTTAATGCTATGGACCGTGGTGGTTTACCAGATGTTCCGGCAGAAGCACAAGCAATTGCAGATGCTATACACTACGAAAGAATGGTAGAACTTATGAATACAGGCATGGGGCTTGGTTTCTATGAAATGAGAGGTAAAGATCTTTTAGAGCCTGGTACACTATTACATTTCCCTATTCCGGGTGCAGCACTGGATGCTGCCGGAATTCCTTATTATACATTTGGAGGTTCAACCGGAACTCCCGGGGAAGATTATTCCACAGGAGGCTGGAGATAAACTCTGTAAATATTTTACATTAAGGCTGCCCGAAAAGGGCAGCCTTTTTTTGTGATTTTATAATTAAAACAAACTTGAAGTCATGTTAAGGTTTTTAACAAAAGATATTAAATAGCTTTAGCGATAATTTTACCTGTAAAAAACTGATCATACGTTAATGGTTTGGTGGTTTTAGTTGAATACTCCTCATCTAAGTATGGTTAAAATATAGGAATTTGAAAAAAAATATTTTTTTTTACGCAACCTTTCCCTCTTATTTGCATCTTCTTAACAATGCGCTTTACAATTTATTAACTTTTTCTTAGAGTTTTTAATTTAGGACTTTAGGATAAGTTTTTGGTTTTAAGGCGATTGGCTAATTCAAACTTAATAAATAATGAAAAAAAGATTAAATGGAATTCTAACACTTTTATTAGTGTTAGCCGTGCAATTAACTTTTGCGCAAAATTTGCAGGTTACCGGGGCGGTAACCGATGCTGACGGAATGCCCCTGCCGGGTGTAAACGTAATTGTGAGAGGTACCAATACAGGTGCTACTACAGATTTTGATGGAAATTATACCGTGAATGCGACCCAAGGTCAGGTTTTGGTATTTAGTTTCGTTGGTTATGTTACCCAAAATGTAACAGTAGGTGCTCAGTCTGTGATCAATGTTTCCCTACAGGAGGATGCGGCTCAATTGGACGAAGTGATCGTACTTGGATACAGCACCAGAGGTGTTGAAGAAGTTACTGGTTCTTCTGTTCAAATTGGTGGAGAAGATATCGCTGAAGCTCCAATGGTATCGGTAGATCAGGCTTTACAGGGTAAGGTAGCTGGTTTACAGGTAACTACCTCTTCGGGTACTCCGGGTTCTGCCCAGGATATCCGTATTCGTGGTCAATCTTCACTTACTGCAGGAAATGAGCCATTATATGTAATTGATGGTGTTCCTGTAACAAATTCAAACCAGGCGGGAAGTGCAAACGTGAGTTCATTGAACCCATTGGCAGCTATTAACAGCCAGGATATCGCAAGTATTACTGTTTTGAAAGATGCTTCTGCAACTGCAGCTTATGGTGCACGTGGATCTAACGGGGTAATTGTTGTGACTACTAAAAGAGGTAGATCTGGCGATACTCAATTTACTTTTACTTCTCAGGTAGGTGTTCAAAATGATGCTTATAATAAAAGAGATGTATTAACAGGTGCTCAAAGACTTGAATTATTAGGTGAAGCATTGGTTAATTCTTATGGTGCTAATGGAACTAATGGAGATTTTGGTTTTACTACTGAAAATGCTATTCCTCTTGCAGTACAGTTTGGTGTATTACCTCAGGGAACTCAAAATTATGATGGGACTGATTATAACTGGTCTGGTTTAATTAAAAATGAGGATGCCTTATTGCAAAACTATACTTTCTCTGCAACAGGTGGTGATGAACTTAGTTCATTCTATGCTTCAGTTGGTTATAACGAAACCGAAGCCACTGTAATTGGTGCTGCTTTTGAAAGAATAAACGGAGCTTTTAGCTTCAACAGGAAAATGAGAGATAATATGGATTTCTCTACATCTTTGAATGTTTCCAATACTACTCAAAACCCTATTTTAGAACAAGGATCTTTCTTTTCAAATCCATTCATTACAAGGTATTTGATGAACCCTTT
The DNA here is from genome assembly GCA_963973375.1 of uncultured Antarcticibacterium sp. Taxonomy (GTDB): domain Bacteria; phylum Bacteroidota; class Bacteroidia; order Flavobacteriales; family Flavobacteriaceae; genus Gillisia. Next base: position 5,676 of record CAXAZV010000043.1, on the reverse strand, counting down.
CAATAATCCTTTTGATGCAGATGGAAATCCAACAAGAGGTGGTTTACAATTCGGATCTTTACATAACACTTTATATGTAACCGAAAATAACATTGCCAGAACCATGTTAACTCGTGCGCTTTCAAACACACGTTTTGATTGGGAATTATTTGAAAATCTTACCTTTAGAAACACTTTTAGTGTTGACTGGCAGATTACAGATTACAAAAATTACCAGAACAGATATGAAGGTGATTCAAGATTTGTAAATGGATCTATTACTGCAAGTGATAATAAAGCTTTTAACCTTGTTTACCAGGGTGGTCTAAATTATAACTTCAAACTAGGACAGGATCACAATTTTGATGTAACAGGTCTTTTTGAATATCAAAAGAATCAAAACCAATATTTATTTGGTTACGGTAATAATTTCCCTGCAGATGGTTTGACCAATATCGCTTCAGCCAGTGCAGAATTTGAAGCTTTTTCATCTTTTTCAGATTGGTATAATGTTTCTTACTTAGGACTTTTGAATTATAACTTTGCAGGTAAATATGTACTTGATGCAACTATAAGAAGAGAAGGTTCTTCAAGATTTGGACCAGGTAATAGATTTGGTACTTTTGGATCTGTAGGAACTGCTTGGAATGTTCACAGAGAAGATTTTATGAGAGGTTCTGTTTTCAACACTTTACGTCTTAGAGCTTCTTATGGTATTACCGGTAACAACGCGGTAGGATTAAATGCATACCAGGCATTGTTAGGATATGGTGCTGATTATTCAAATAATGGTGGAGCTACTCCAACACAATTTGGAAATGCTGACCTTACATGGGAAAAGGGTGAAACCTTTGATGTTGGTTTTACTTTTGGAGTATTTGAAAACAGGTTAACAGGATCTTTTGCTTATTATAACAGAAGAACTTATGACCTTTTACAAAGTGTTCCATTGTCAAGAACTACCGGTTTCGCAAATCAAGATCAGAACTTAGGAGAAATGACTAATAAAGGTATTGAAGCAGAATTGGCTTTTGATTTGGTAAGAACTGCAGATTTCTCCTGGAATGTTTCAGGTAATTACGCTACAGTAGATAACGAAGTAACTAAACTGGCAGTAGGAGCAGATGGAAATGATATCGATCCTTTGGCAGGAAGTGTTTACAAAACTACTCAAGTTGGTTTACCAGCAGGAACCTGGTTCATGAGAACATGGGCAGGAGTTGATGCTCAAACAGGTCTTCCAACTTGGTTTGTAAATGGTAGAGATGGAGAAGTTACTTCCAACTACAATGCAGCTGAGAGAGTTGACCAGGGAGTTGGTGCATTGCCATCCTATTCAGGAGGTTTAGGAACAAGACTTCAGTTTAAAGGTTTCTTTGCTGAAGCTGATGTTTATTTTCAGGGAGGTCACAAGATCTATGAGCAATTTGCACAGTTCTACTTAAGAACCAATAGCTTTACATTAGGTACTTACAATGGTGGTGCAGAGTTAATGGACAGATGGCAACAACCGGGTGATGTGACAAATGTTCCTCGTGTGAACTACGCAAGAAATGACAATTTCCATGCTACTTCTACACGTCACTTATATGACGGTGATTTTGTAAGACTTAGAAATGTAGCTGTTGGATATAATTTACCTTCAACATTTGCACAATCTATAGGTATAACCGGCTTAACTTTAACATTAAGAGGCACGAATCTTGCTACCTGGGTGAAGGATGATGGATTGTTATTAGATCCAGAAACTCAAGCAATTGGTTATACAACTTTAACAACACCTCCAGTAGAAACTTATACTTTAGGTATCAACGTAAAATTTTAAATAATGAAAAGAACAATTAAATATTTATTACTATTCGTCCTGGGTGTAGGTACTTTTACCTCTTGCTCTGAAGATGATCTTGAGCCAACATTGGCACAATCTAAAAGTATTGAGACGAGTATTAACTCTTTAAATGACCTTGATGCTCTTTTAATTGGTGCGATGGAACGTATGTCCTCATCTGCTTATTACGGGAGAGATATCATAATCCTTGGAGAAGTATTTTCAGATAATACAACTTCCAATGCCAACTCTAACCGTTTTGTGGTAGAAGCGCAAATGGATCTAAATGCCCAATCTGGAATTGCAAGTACTTTGTGGTCTCAGATATATAGTGTAATTGCTTCGGCAAACATTATAATTGGAGCTGAAGGAATTTCAGGAGATGAAGCCAGAATTAACCATGTGAAAGGACAAGCTTATGCTTTAAGAGCGCTTGCGCACTTTGACCTGGTAAAATTTTATGGTCAGCAAAACGTTGGTGGTAGCTCTTTAAATTTAAGTGCAGTAGGAGTTCCTTATGTAACTGCTTTTAGAGATAACGACAATCTTTTTCCATCAAGAAATACTGTACAGGAAGTTAGAGATTTCGCCTATGCAGATCTTGAAATGGCTCAAAGTTTAATGTCTGCAAGTCTTAATAATCCAAGCAAGGAATTTATAACTACTCATGCTGCTTATGCAATTGAAGCTAGAATCGCCAACTATTTTGGTGATCACCCTCGTGCGTTAACAGCTGCTAAAACTGTTATTGATTCTGGTGTTTTCAGTGTTGCAAGTGAAGGTTCTTTCTTAAGCAACTTTAGAAGTCGTGGTGCTGCAAATTCAATATTTGAAATCGCAAACACTCCTACAGATAACCCTGGAATTAATGGTTTAGCCAATATCTACCAGGTTGGGTCTTATGGAGATGTTGTAGCCCTTCCAAACCTTGCAGCTATTTATGAAGATGGTGATGTAAGAGGAGCTACTCTATATAGCCCTACAGCTGGTGTTCTTCCAACTACAGTTATTGGAGAAAGTGCTAACGGAACATTAAGAAACGTTGGTAAATACCCAAGAACTGCTCCATTTGAAGATAACATTCCTGTTATTCGTTATGAGGAGATCGTGTTGATCTATGCAGAGGCTTTAATTGAAACCGGTGGAGCAGATGCTTTAACCTGGTTAAACTTAATTCCTGCTAATAGAGGAGCGTCACTTTATACTGAAGCTACTATCGCAAATGTTCTTCTTGAAAGAAGAAAAGAACTTGCTTTTGAAGGCTTTAGATTCCATGACCTTGCGCGTACAGGTATGGATATAGAAAGTGTAGATTTGATCCAGTTGCATACAGGAGTAGATTATGGTGCTTATAACTTTGCACTTCCTATTCCTTCATCAGAAGTTGATGTAAATGCTAATATCAATCAGAATACTGGTTACTAATAATAAGTAACATTAATTTTTTAAGAAAAGGCTGTCTGAAAGGACAGCCTTTTTGTTTTAAAGCTATTCCACTTCTTAATAATATTATCCTATTTTTGTACAAGCCCATCTGGAAGTATGAGAGAAATATTAAGCCTTGTAATTTTACTGTTCTTTACCTGCAGCATTAGTGCTCAGCAACCTGTTGGAAGAGCTCAGGGCAGAGACCTTCCTGCGCAAAAGGATTCCCTTCAAAAACCACCAATAACCGCTTATAAGATAATCTCTGTAAAAGGGGATACCACTTATGTAGATACTACTTTAAGTATTCAAAAGGATTACCGGTTCAATTATTTAAGAAAAGATAATTTTGAATTACTGCCTTTTGCCAATGTGGGGCAAACATATAATTCCCTTGCCCATAATTTTAAGGATGAAAATCTACTACCACAACTAGGGGCGCGGGCAAGACATTTTAATTTTATGGAGGCCGGGGACATTAAATACTATGAAGTTCCAACCCCGCTTACCGAACTATATTTTAAAACTGTACCTGAACAGGGCCAGACGCTTGATGCTTTTTTTACCATCAACACATCCCCAAGATTAAATTTTTCTATAGCATATAAAGGGCTTCGGTCTTTGGGGAAATATCAAAACTCACTAACCAGTACAGGAAATTTCAGGGCCACTTTAAGTTATAATACGCTAAATAACCGGTACCGTTTTAAAACGCACTTTGTATCCCAGGATCTTTTGAACAGGGAGAACGGGGGGCTGGATGAAATTGCTCTCCAACAGTATATAGATAAGGAAGAGGAATTTGAAGACAGGTCATTACTTGAAGTAAATTTTGAAAATGCTGAGAGCATCCTGTATGGGAAGCGATTCTACCTGGATCAGGAATTTGATCTATTACCCGGGAAGATCAGCAAGGTTTCTTTGTTTCATACGATAGACTTTAGCGATAAAAAATTTATTTTCCGTCAGGATACTCCGTTTCCGGAATTTGGAGAATCCCTGCGTAATTCCAATTTAAATGATGAAGAAAAACTACGTCATATAAATAACCGGGTAGGGGTAGCATTTAGCAATACTTCCCTGGGAAGACTTGCAGGAAAAGTTGGTCATTCCTATTATAATTATGGATATAACTCCCTTATCTTTTTTGAGAATGACGTGGTCACAAACCGGTTGAGGGGAGATAACTATTCTGTTGGTGGAGATTATTCTAATAATTTTGGCGCCTTAAAGGTTTATGGAGATGCTATGGTGAATCTTTCGGGAGAATTCTCCGGGCATTATTTGACAGGGGGTATTACCTACGCGCTTAATTCAAATAACCTTTTGAACGTAGAAATAAACAGTAATGAAAGAGCTCCAAATTTCAATTTCTTACTGCACCAAAGTGATTATTTAAATTATAACTGGCAAAATGATTTTTCAAATCAGGGCACCAGGGTACTTTCTGCTTCGCTGGTCGCTCCCCGGCTGGTTAATGTACAGGCCGCAATTACCAATATTAATAATTACACTTATTTTGCTATTTCAGAGGAAGGAGGCGTGAAGCCTTTCCAACACGGAGGTGCCCTAAATTATATTAAGCTGAAGGCCCAACGTGAATTCCATTATGGAAAATTCTCTCTGGATAATACTCTTATGTATCAGAAGGTTGCTGAAGGGGGCGAGGTTTTTAATGTGCCAGAGTTTATTACCAGAAACTCCCTGTATTATAGTGACCATTGGTTTCAGCGGGCATTATATCTTCAAACCGGTTTTACATTGAAGTATTTCACCTCTTATAATATGAATGGATATGACCCGGTTCTTGCCGAATTCTATGTGCAGAATGATGCTGAATTTGGGAACTACCCTGTAGTGGATTTCTTTTTTAATGGAAAGATCCGGCAGACCCGTATATTTTTTAAACTTGAACACCTCAATTCTCTAATAACCGGAAACAATAATTTCTCAGCTCCGGGCTATCCGCACCGCGATTTTATAGTAAGGTTTGGACTGGTGTGGAATTTCTTTTTATAAGTTTTTATTCGGGATCTTTTAGTATTATAAGCGTGGTCCAATTATTTTCCTACAATTTTTTACGGCCTGCAGGTTTTTTTAATGCTTCAATTTTACCCTTAATCCAGGGGTATGGGAGGGTGTCTGGATGCTTTTTTGATGATAACTCACCAGCGCAGCTCAAATAAAATCGAAATTCCGGCATTTGTGATGTTCCTTAAACATTGCAGGTTCAGCGGCTTAAGTTTTAACCGAATTTAATTTAAAAAAAACTTAAAATTTTATTTGGTAGAAAGAAATTAACCGCTGTATATTTGCACCCGCTTTGAGAGCAAAGCATCGTTCTTTTTTAAGTTGAATTTCTTACTTCTTTTTTCTTCGGAAAAAATAAAAAAAACTTTAAAAAAAAGTTTGGTTGGTAAAGAAAAAGGGTTGTATATTTGCAG
>CAXAZV010000042.1:0-16978 GCA_963973375.1 uncultured Antarcticibacterium sp. | reverse complement strand
GATCAAATTGGCTGGAACGTGCGCACCACATCAGGTTGGAGTGCTATGTCTCATGCCTTTCCTGGAGTTGGTAAGGAATTCATGCCTTCTTTAAATGAGGGAAGTTTCCTTCTTATGCCCACTTCCATGCCTCACGCCGGAATTGAATCTTCCAAAGAATCGCTGCAAAGAATGGATATAGCTATAAGCGACATCCCCGAAGTGGATGTAGTGGTTGGTAAACTGGGAAGAATTGAAAGCGCTTTGGATCCTGCTCCTATCTCCATGTATGAGAATGTGATCAATTACAGGTCTGAATATGAGCTTACCCCCGGCGGAAGACCGGTATCATACAAAGTTGATAATGATGGAAAATTTATATTAAAATCGGGAGATACTTTGAGCAATGAGGAAGCGCTGAACGGTGGTTTCTCGGCAGATGATCTCATAGTTGATAATGATGGAGAATACTTCAGGAACTGGAGAGAACACATAGAAAGTCCGGACGATATCTGGAATGAGATCTTGAAACGCACTAATATTCCGGGGGTGACATCGGCTCCAAAGCTGCAACCTATAGAAACCAGGTTGGTCATGTTGCAAACCGGTATGCGTGCTCCTATGGGTATTAAAGTATATGGCCCGGACCTTCAAACTATTCAGGAATTCGGGATACAGCTGGAAGATCTTTTGAAGCAGGTACCTTCAGTAAAAGCTGAAGCCGTATTTGCAGACAGGACCGTGGGCAAGCCATATCTGGAGATAGAGATAGACCGCAATGCCATTGCGCGGTACGGCCTTAGTATAGAAAACGTACAGCAAACTCTTGAAACTGCTGTAGGCGGGATGGAAATAACTACCACAGTAGAGGGCAGGGAACGGTATCCTGTAAGGGTGCGGTATCCCCGCGAACTCAGGGATGATCCTTCCTCATTAGAAAGAATATTGATACCCACCCCGGCCGGGGCCCAAATCCCGCTGGGAGAACTGGCCGAGTTGAAATATACCCGCGGACCCCAGATGATTAGAAGTGAAGAAACCTTTTTGGTGGGATATGTACTTTTTGATAAACGCACAGAATTCGCCGAGGTAAATGTGGTAAATGATGCCCAAAAATTTATTCAGGATAAGATCGATTCCGGGGAATTAACTGTTCCTGCGGGGGTGAGCTATAAATTCTCAGGTAATTATGAGAATCAGGTACGTGCTGTAAAGCGCCTTTCTATAGTGATCCCCATAAGTTTGATCATCATATTCCTGTTATTATATTTTCAGTTTAAGACTGTCATAGCCTCGACCATACATTTCTCTGGGGTATTTGTTGCCTTTGCAGGTGGGTTTATAATGATATGGTTATATAGCCAGCCCTGGTTTATGGATTTCGCAGTAGGTGGAGTGAATATGAGGGAGCTGTTCCAGATGGGTAATATTAACCTGAGCGTAGCAGTGTGGGTTGGTTTTATCGCATTATTTGGTATAGCAACAGATGATGGGGTTCTAATGGGAACCTATATACACCAGGTTTTTGAGAAACGAGATCCCCAAACCGTTCCTGCAGTAAGGGCCGCGGTGATGGAAGCCGGTTTGAAAAGGGTAAGGCCCGCTATGATGACCACCGCAGTTACAATTATTGCGCTGTTTCCTGTATTAACCTCCAGAGGAAAAGGAGCAGATATTATGGTGCCAATGGCCATTCCTATTGTTGGTGGAATGATCATCCAGATAATGACCATTTTTGTGGTTCCGGTATTACAGGCATACTGGCGGGAATCTGTTGTAACGTCACGCTCCAACTCCCCCGAAGCGGGAGAGATTTCTCCGGTATCTAAAGATTTATAAAATAATTGATGATGAAAAAAAATAGGCATTTTAATATAATAGGTTTAGAACTCCCCCTTCGGGGGTTAGGGGGGATATTTTCCCTTCGGGAGCTGGGAGGATTTTTATTTTTCTTCCTCTGGATGCTGGGTGGGCAGGCTCAAAACCTGGATACTTACCTCCAGATGGCGGCAGAGAATAACCCTAAACTAAAAGCATCTTATGCTGAATTTGAAGCCGCCTTGCAGCGGGCACCCCAGGTTGCTTCCTTGCCAGATCCTACGTTGACCGTGAGTGCATTTGGGAGAATGATAGAAACCAGGTTAGGGGCCCAGGAAGCGAGATTCAATTTTATGCAAATGTTTCCCTGGATTGGTACCCTGAAAGCAAAGGAGGATGCAGCGAACCTGATGGCTGAAGCTTCTTTTCAGAATTATCTGGATCTTAGGAATCAGGTTTTTTTCGAAGTAAAATCTGTTTATGCCGAATTATATGCCCTTGATAAGATCATTCAGCTTAAACAGGAGAACCTTACCATTCTGGACTCCTACCGGGAACTTTCCCTAAGTCGATTCCAAAGTGGTAGTTCTCCCATGGTTAATGTTGTAAAAGTGGACATTCAAAGGGATGGCGCTATTACAGAGATTGAATTGCTGCGGGAGCAGCGTAGGCCTCTTCAAACCAGGTTTAACCTGATGTTGAGACGGGATCCTATGGCAGCGGTAAGCATACAGGATACTTTATTTTTAAATGAAAATACTCCTGTAATTGAAAATAATGAAGCTTTTTCAGGACATCCAACCTTAACCAGATTGGAAAAGCAAGCAGAGGCTTATGAGATGCAGGATGTAATTGCCCAAAAAGAAGGTCTGCCAATGATAGGTCTTGGGGTAGATTATTCAATTATTTCCAAACGTACAGATGCTAATCCCGATATGAACGGGCAGGATGCCGTGATGCCTATGCTTTCTGTTACCCTACCAATTTTCAGGAAAAAAGTGAATGCAGCCAGGAAAGAAGCTCAACTAATGGGTGAAAGTATTTTGGAACAGCAAGAGGCGCAGCGAAATGAACTTCAAAATGAGTATGAAACTGCGGTCTATGAGTTAAACAAAGCTAAAAAACTACTGGATCTTTATGACAGGCAGATAGAAAGCTCCGGCCAGGCCAATAAGTTGCTAATCTCCGGTTACAGCAATTCCATTACAGATTTTGATGAGGTGCTTCAAATGAATCAAGATGTGCTTATGTATCAAACACAAAAAATAGAGGTTTTAAAAAACGGATTAATTGCAAGTGCTAAACTTGAATATTTATTGCAAAAAACAGAATAAAATGAAAAATAAAAATATTTTAAAAACCATCCTTATACTCCTTGCAGGGATTCTTTTGGGATGGGTGATCTTTGGAAGTTGGAATCATAAAGAGGAAGACCATGAAACCAGCACATCTTCAGACCAACAAACAATATGGACCTGTTCCATGCATCCCCAGATAAGGCAAAATGAACCGGGTTCCTGCCCAATTTGTGGAATGGAGCTTATTCCACTCGAAACTACAGGAGACGATGGGGAACCGGGAGTGTACCACATGAGTGAGAATGCATTGAAGCTTGCAAATGTGCAAACTATGGTGGTAGGTAAAGGAGATGCATCAAAAGAGATACGTCTTAATGGAAAAGTACAGGTAGATGAACGCGCCACCTATTCACAGAGTACCCATATCCCTGGAAGAATAGAAAAACTGGCAATCAATTTTACAGGAGAAAAGGTAAGCCGTGGTCAAAGCCTTGCCACAGTTTATTCGCCCGAGTTGGTAACGGCACAGGAAGAATTACTTCAGGCAGCAGCTATAAGAACCAGTCAGCCTGAATTATTTGAAGCTGCCAAAACAAAACTAAGGAACTGGAAGATAGGGGACGCCCAGATAGAACAGATCCTGAACGGCGGAAAAGCTATTCAAAGATTTTCTATAAGAGCAGATGTAAATGGAATAGTGACCGAAAAAATGGTAGACCTGGGGGATTATGTAGAACGCGGAATGCCCATCTATGAAATCTCTGACCTTTCCAAAGTTTGGGTTTTATTTGATCTTTATGAAGGTCAACTGGCCGCGGTTAAAGAAGGCAATAATGTTTCCTTCACCATAAATTCTTTCCCCGGAGAAAGTTTTGAAGGTAAGATAAGTTTTGTAGACCCCATGTTAAATGCTCAAACCCGGGTAGCCACTGCACGTGTGGAAGTAAATAATAAAGATGGAAGGTTAAAACCGGGGATGTTTGCATCGGGTGTTGTAAAAAACACAATGGGCGGAGGGCAAACACAGGAATTGATCATCCCGAAATCGGCGGTACTGTGGACGGGGAAACGATCAATTGTATATGTAAAGACAGATGTTGATGGAAGAGCCGGTTTCAGGTTAAGGGAAATAACCCTGGGACCATCTCTGGGCGACTCGTATGTTGTGCAGGAAGGACTTGAACCTGGAGAGGAAATTGTGTCAAACGGAGCCTTTACTATAGATGCTGCGGTGCAGTTATCTGGCGGGACCAGTATGATGAATCCCGATGGAGGAAAGACAAGCACGGGTCATGATCATGGCCAGGCAGAACCTATAAAAGTTGAAATAAACGATAATTCAAAAAACGGTCTTAATAAGTTGGTTGATGATTATTTAAGGCTGAAGGACGCACTGGTAAAAGATGATTATTCCCAGGCAAGGCAGCATGCGCAGGTATTTGAAAAAAGTATTGGAACTGTAGACGGTTTCAATCCGGAAGCTAAAATAGTTTGGGAAAGTTATAAAAAGGAGCTTATGGCTGATGGCAAAGCTCTCTCGGTTGCCGCAAAAATTGAGGGAATGCGGGCGCGTTTTGATGAAGTGTCAACCACAATGATTGGTTTGGTAAAAACATTTGGCCTTACCAACGGAGGCCTGTATGTGCAACATTGTCCTATGGCCGATAATGATAAAGGAGCAGACTGGCTAAGCCGTTCTAAAGAGATCCAAAATCCTTATTATGGAGCATCTATGCTGAAATGTGGAGAAGTTACAGAAACATTAAACAATTAATATTAAAACAAAAACGAAATGAAAAAATTAATAATGATACTTCTTTCCATTGTAATTATAGGCTGCGGGAATGACCCTAAACAACAGGAATCACAGGAATCACAAGAATTACAGAAAACCCATGAACACCCCGCAACCGCAGAAACTACATCACCCCCTAAAAATTTAAGCCCACATACCAGTGCTATGAAAATGATAGGAGATGCCCATATACATATTGATTATTCTTCCCCATCGGTAAGAGAGCGCATAATTTTTGGCGGCCTGGTAGGCTACAATACGGTATGGCAGGCCGGCGCGCATAAAGCAACCTGGATAGAGACAGATAAGGATCTTGTGATTGACGGGAAAACACTTCCTGCTGGAAAATATGGATTTTTTGTGATCCCGGGAAAAGAGAAATGGGAAGTAATGTTCAATACACGATGGGATCAACATGGCAAAGACGACTATAATGAAACCGAAAATGTAGTTAATTTGAGTGTGAAGCCGGTGGAATTACAGGAAATTCAGGAATCTCTGAAGTATGACGTAATAAAAACAAGCGAATATTCGGGTCTTATCACAATGGCCTGGGAAAAAATAAAAATTGAGATACCTTTTGAGGTAAGAAAAGGATAATCATATTTATTAAATTTATTAATAATCAACCAAAACCATAAATATGAAAGCTAACAATTATTTGAAATTTGCCCTTATGATGGTAGTTTCTTTTATCATCATGTATGCTGTAATGTTTGCAAATGTTGCAGAATTTGACCATATCATGCTTAGCACAATGCGAACCTATATGACAATTTTAATGATTGCACCAATGGCAATCTCAATGATGCTGTTTATGTGGGGCATGTATAAGAATAAAACCCTTAATGGTATAATTATAGGGGCGGCAATAGTTATTTTTGGGATCACTTTTTATATGATGCGCAACCAAACAGGAATTTCTGATGTTCAATATATGAAGGGGATGATACCGCATCATTCTTCGGCTATATTAACCAGTGAGAAATCAGATCTAAGAGATCCGGAAACCAAAAAACTTGCGGAAGAAATCATTAAAGCTCAGGAAAAGGAAATTGCTCAAATGAAACAACTAATTGAAAAGCTGGAAAACCAATAGTTCAGTTTCTGTGGAAGAACCGATTTATAAAAAATTAATAAGTTTGTCGAACTTTTGACTAACAGTAAATAAATGGTAAAGCGTAAAACGGCTTTAAAATTAAGAAAGACTCATAGGTATCTGGGGCTTTTTATAGGGATTCAATTTATTATGTGGACGGTGAGCGGGCTGTATTTTAGCTGGACAGATATTGACGAGATCCATGGAGATGATTACAGAAAACATCATGTGGAGAATCCTGATTTCAGTAATTTAATGAGTCCGGCCCTGGCAAATGATAATTTGCCGGTAAATACCCTCGAGTTGAAAGATATTGCAGGTTTACCCTACTACCTTGTAAATGGAAACAAGTTAATAAATGCCAGAACCGGGGAGAAAAAAAATGAGTTAAGCGGGGAGGAAGCCATTCTGGTAGCCCAAAAACATATGGTGGAAGGGCTTGAAGTAACAAGCGTTGAAAGAATAGAGAAAACAGACAAACACCACGAATATAGAAGTGGAAATTTACCGGCTTATGTATTGTCTTTTAAATCTCCCAATAACCTGAAGGCATATGTGTCAATAGAGGATGCCACTTTTAGCAGCATAAGACACAGGGACTGGAGATGGTTTGATTTCCTTTGGATGACCCATACTATGGACTATGAGGGCCGGGATGATTTTAATAATCTTATCCTGCGCATCTTCTCACTCCTTGGGTTAATAACTGTTCTTAGCGGATTTGTACTATGGTATATTTCCTCGCCCACGGTTTTCAGAATGAAAAGCAGATTAAAAAGTAATTAATGTAAATTTTAATAATTATTATATCCCATGAAAAGAAATTTTAGAAATTTAATGATGTTCACCCTGGTTGCAGGAAGTTTATCAATGTATTCCTGTAAGGAAACAAAAGAGGATGAGGCGGCAGAGCCTATGCAACATGAAATGCGAGAAGGAGAGGAAATGGACCACGAGATGGATAATACCATGGATGAAGACCAGATCCTGAATGATGAAATTACAGCCGAATTTGAAAACCAGGAAATTGGTGCCTTGTATCAGCATTATATCAATATTAAAAATGCGCTTGTGAAAACTGATGCCACAATGGTTCAGGACAGGGCTAAGGAAATGGTGGCCGCACTCGAAACAAATGAAACAAATGCCCCGGTTGCCGAAGCTGCCAGAAAAATCGCTACCTCCAGTGATGTGAATCAGCAACGTGAAGCCTTTTCAGAGCTTACCAGGGGGATGGATTCTCAGTTGGAAGGTGCGCTTGCTTCCGGAGAGATCTATAAGCAATTTTGCCCAATGGCCTTTGAAGGGAAAGGTGATTCCTGGTTCTCAAATACTAAAGAGATCAGGAACCCATATTACGGCGATAAAATGTTAAAATGTGGCCGGGTAGAGGCAACAATTAAATAATTGAGATTTCCCGGCGAAGAACTTTCGCCGGGTTTTTTTATAGTAGGGTACAGGAGTTATGGAAAAGAATGTTCTTTTTATTAAAAATATGGTTTGTGCCCGCTGCATACTTTCTGTAAGCGAGATCCTGTCACGCCTGGAAATTTCGTATGACCAAATAACGCTGGGAGAAGTTAAACTTTCCCGAAGTCTTAGCCTTCAGGAAATACAGAAATTGACCCAAGAGCTGGATGCTATAGGTTTTGAGATCATAGAAGATAAAAATACCAGGCTTGTTAACCGTATTAAATCGGTTATCATTAAAGGTATTTATGAGGATAAGAATTTCAGCAATAAAAATCTCTCTGTGATACTTAGGGAGGAACTCAATTTTGATTACAGCCATTTAAGTAATCTCTTTTCCCGAATAGAAGGAAAAAGCATTCAAAATTATCAGCAGGACATTAAGACAGAAAGGGTCAAGGAATTGCTTGAATATGATCAACTAAGCATTACTGAGATCGCACAAGACCTGGGGTACAGCAGTGCTGCCTATCTTTCTACCCAATTCAAAAAAAGCACCGGCCTTACGCCCTCCCAATATAAAATTGGTCTTGGGAAGAAACGGAACTCCCTGGATTTTCATTGATTAACATACTTTTTAAAAGGTTTATACTTTCTTTATAAGTCCTTCTTAATGTATAGTGGTAATTTTAATTATAACTAATTAAATACCAATATTATGAGAAATGAAAAATTGATCCATGCCTTGGGAAATTGCATTAATCACTGTAATTATTGTGCAGATGCCTGCCTGGATGAGGAGAATGTAAAAATGATGGTAAAATGTATCAGAACTGACAAGGTTTGTGCTGAAGCATGCGCGGCTCTCACTCAAATCCTGGCAACAAATTATAAAGATGTGCAAGGACTGGTAGATTACTGTATAAAAGTATGTAATGCCTGCGCCGAGGAGTGCGAGAAACACGACCACCAGCACTGTAAAGATTGCGCAAAAGCTTGCAGGGAATGTGCCAAAGCTTGTGAGCAATATGCAGCTTAAGCAATTGGATTTTATATTAAAAAGGCCCGGTAATAACCGGGTTTTTTTATGAGCAAATGCCAAACATTCAGAATATAATACTATAATTTTAAACATCAGGAAGTTATATATTCAATAATTTTGAGGAAAATGGCCGAATTATGATGACGCATATTTATAAAATTGACGGGATGACCTGCAATGGTTGCCGCACTCATGTAGAAAAAGCTTTAAATGAGGTTGAAGAAGTAACAAATGCCACGGTGGATCTTGAAAAAGGGGAAGCTGTAATAGAGATGAAGTCCCACGTAGAAATTGAAAAACTACAGGCTGCACTTAAAAAGGCGGGTGAAAAATATAGTATTTCCGGTATGCAACAGGAGGCCTCCTCCAACGAAAAATCCATGAAACATACTTATGCCGTTTCAGGAATGACCTGTAATGGTTGTCGCTCCCACGTGGAAAAGGTTTTAAATGAGGTTCCGGGAGTAACCCATGCTACGGTGGATCTTGAAAAAGCTGAAGCCGTTGTTGAGATGCAAAAGCATATTGAAATAGAGAAATTTCAAAAGGCATTAAAAGAAGGGGGTGGTAATTACATGATCTCTCCCCGTAAAGTTTCAGTAGATGATTCGGGAAATAAAATCATCACACAGGAATATGATATCACCGGAATGACCTGTAATGGTTGCCGTACTCATGTGGAGGAAGCCTTAAATTCTGTTGAAGGGGTTAGGAAAGCTTCAGTTGATCTGCATAAAGCAAAAGCCGGGGTAGAAATGGATTCTCCTATTGGAATTGAAAAATTCCGACAGGTATTAAAAGATGCCGGTGGCAATTACCATATTTACCTGCCTGGCGAAGATCATACGCCAATTGAAACCGGAGATGATAAAAAACCAACGGGTAAAGGTACCGGAACATTTTACTGTCCTATGCATTGCGAGGGAGAGAAAACCTATGATCAACCTGGAGATTGCCCTGTGTGCGGGATGGATTTGGTGGAAGAAATGAGTTTTAGCGCGGGCGGGGGGCAATATACCTGCCCCATGCATCCTGAAGTGATCAAAGATGAACCCGGTTCATGTCCTATTTGCGGGTTGGACCTGGTGCCTGTTGAGGCAGATATTTCTGCTGAGCAAAAGACCTATGATAAATTGCTAAGGAAATTTAAGATCGCCGTGGCTTTTACACTGCCTATCTACCTTATAGCAATGTCTGAAATGATCCCCGGTAATCCGCTTTACAGCCTTATGGATATGGAGTACTGGAACTGGGTACAGTTGGTTTTATCCATTCCGGTTGTTTTCTATGCCACCTGGATGTTTTTCGAGCGGGCATACAGATCTATTAAGACCTGGAATTTGAACATGTTCACCCTTATTGGGATAGGAGCGGGAATTGCCTGGGTTTTTAGTGTTTTCGGGCTGTTGTTCCCAGACTTTTTTCCGGCACAGTTTAAAACAGAAATGGGGGCCGTCCATGTTTATTTTGAAGCAGCCACCGTGATCCTAACCCTGGTTTTACTGGGTCAAATGCTGGAGGCCCGGGCACATAGCCAAACGAATTCAGCTATTAAAGAATTACTGAAACTTGCTCCAAATACTGCCATTAGGGTGGTGAACGGAAAGGATGAGGTGGTTGCTACCCATAAAATTGTAGTAGGTGATATTTTAAGAGTTAAACCGGGAGACAAGATCCCTGTAGATGGAGTTATAGATAAGGGTTCAAGCAGCCTCGATGAATCTATGATCACGGGAGAACCTATTCCTGTAGATAAGGCTGAAGGGGATAACGTAAGTTCCGGTACTATAAACGGCAACCAGAGTTTCACGATGAAAGCCGAAAAAGTTGGCAATGAGACCTTGCTGGCCCAGATCATAAAAATGGTGAACGAAGCCAGCCGCTCCCAGGCGCCCATTCAAAAACTCGCCGATAAGATCTCGGCTTATTTTGTGCCAATAGTCGTTGTAATTTCCATAATTACCTTTATCGTTTGGGCTATCTGGGGGCCGGAACCCAGTTATGCCTATGCATTGATAAATGCTATTGCGGTACTTATTATAGCCTGTCCCTGCGCCCTTGGTCTTGCAACTCCAATGTCTGTAATGGTAGGAGTGGGCAAAGGTGCGCAGAACGGAGTGCTTATTAAAAATGCCCGGGCACTGGAACAAATGGATAAGATAGATGTGCTTATTATTGATAAAACTGGAACTATTACAGAAGGAAAGCCTTCAGTAGAAAAAGTAGTTACAGCCGGAAGGCTTTCTGAAGATGAGGTTTTAAGATTAATAGCTTCAGTAAACGGAATGAGTGAACATCCGTTGGCGGGTGCTACCGTTAAATTTGCACAGGATAAAAATATTGATCTTTTTGAAGCTTCCCAGTTCAATTCGGTAACCGGAAAAGGGGTAACCGGGATTGCTGAAGATAAAAAGATCGCCATTGGGAATGATAAATTAATGGAGCATGTGAATGCTCAAATACCTGCGGCTCTAATTGCAAAGGTAGAGAAGGAACAAAACCTGGGAAAAACAGTTTCATATCTCGCGGTAAATGAGAGTGTGGAAGGTTATATAACTATTACAGATCCTATTAAGAAAACAAGTAAACAAGCCATTCAGGAATTAATGGAAGATGGGATGGAGGTTTATATGCTTACAGGAGATAACAAAAATACCGCAGGTGCTGTGGCTGCAGAATTACATCTTACAGGATTTAAAGCCGGGATGTTGCCGGAGGATAAACTTAATGAGGTAAAACGTCTTCAGGCTGAAGGTAAAAAAGTGGCCATGGCCGGTGACGGGATCAATGACGCTCCGGCGTTGGCACAATCTGATATAGGAATTGCGATGGGTACAGGAACAGATGTTGCTATTGAAAGTGCCAAGATCACCCTGGTAAAAGGGGATTTGCAGGGAGTGATGAAAGCTAAAAGGCTGAGCAAAAAAGTGATGACAAACATAAAACAGAATTTGTTCTTTGCCCTTATCTATAATACATTGGGGGTTCCAATTGCGGCAGGGGTGCTATACCCTGTCTTCGGATTGTTACTTTCCCCTATGATCGCGGCCCTTGCAATGAGCTTTAGTTCGGTGTCTGTTATCGCCAACGCCCTTAGGCTTAGAACGGCTAAAATATAAAGAGAAAGACTTTTTTAAAATTTTAAATAATAGAAAATGAATGAGGTAGCATCTCTTATTATAGGAATAGTCATTTTACTACTTGTGATGTATGATTTCTTTTACACTACACTTTCCGGAAGCGGGGCAGGTTTTATTTCAAAAAATATAGCGGGGGTATCCCATAAGGTTATCCAGGTATTGGTAAAGCTCTTTGGACGCCGGGTATATAGCTATAGTGGATTATTTGTTAATCTTAAGGTTTTAGCTGTTTGGATCTTATTGGTTTGGACAGGTTTATTCCTGGTGTATTCCTCCCATCCCGAGGCTATAGTAAACAGCGATGGGATTGTTGCCAACCTTTGGGAGCGTTTATATTTTACCAGTTATGTGCTTTCAACGCTGGGAATAGGTAATTTTTATCCCACCTCCGGTGTTTTTGAGATGCTTACCGGCGTTTTTTCCTTTTTTGGATTTATTTTCTTTACCAGTTCAATGACTTATTTTCTATCGGTCTCCTCAGCTTTAATTAAAAAACGTGGGCTGGCAAAAACTATAAATAATCTGGGAAGTTCCCCGGCAGAAATTGTAGAATCTTTTAAATCCTTTGATAACTCCTACACCCTTCAGCAATTAAAGGCTTTGCAGGAAATGGTTGACGAGCATGCGGTAAACCATCAGGCCTATCCGGTAATTCATTATTACAGTCATCCGGAACCTATGGTGTGCCTTAGCATCAATCTCACCCGGCTTGATGAGGCTATTAGTATCTTAATTGGCCAGGGCGAGGTGGTGGAATTCAGGAAAGAACTCGCGCCATTACGCAACGCCCTGACCAATCTTTTACATCATATTTATAATAATTTCTCCAATGAAATACCTTCTGTAGAAACCTTTAGAAGCAAAGTGTCTCTTCGTTATAAGATACCCGGTTTTGATGAGAAAATCCTGGAATACAGAAGAAGAGTTCTTTATAGTCTTTTAATAAGTGAAGGTTTTAACTGGAAAGATGTTGGTTGAAGATTGATTTGAAAAGTTCAAAATTAAAAAAACACCTCTTTTCAGGGAGGTGTTTTTCTCAAACAAACAAACAAACAATTTGGTGCTTATTATTTGTTCTTATTTTTATGTTTCATTTTCATCTTTTTTCCTGACCTGTCGGCAGTAGCTTTCCAGGTTTCATATTGTTCCGGAGTAAGGATAGCACGAATTTTGTCCTGCATTTCCTTTTGATGGTCCAATCGGCTGTTTTTCATCGCGAACCTATTCTTTCTCATTGCCGCTGTGTCTTTCTTCATTTCTCTGTGTTGGGCTTGCATAGTTTTTTGGTAACTGGCTTGTTCAGTAAAGAGGGTTTTTAAACTGGCTTGCTGGGCAGTAGTAAGATCAAGCTTTAACGCCATTCTCTTGGTTCTAAGGGTTGCCATTTCATCGGCCGTCATTTCTACTCGGTCCATTTTATGAACCTGTTTTCTTTCCTGTTTTTTTTCCTGTGCAAATGCAGAAATTGAAAGCATTAATGTCAGGATTAAGATTATTTTTTTCATTACCTATAAATTTATTTGTTTATACTACTAAGACTTTAAAAAAGTAAGATGGTTTAATTGTTTTTTGTATTAATCTTTTGAAATAGAACAAAAAAGATAGGAATCTTTAGCGCTTGTTTTACGTATTTTCTTAAATCCTTATAAATAGTGCTATCTCACCAAAATATTTGTAAAAAAATCAATGCTGAGGTAGTGGGGTATTAATAAAAAAGCCTCCCTGTTTTTAACGGGGAGGCTTTAAAAATTAAAAATAGAATGATCTTATCCTTTCGCGATTGGATCTAATATTAACTCTATACGCTTAAGGGCATCCTGTAAATGATATCGGGTCAATTGATCACTGGTTCTGTTTACAGCATTTCTTATACTGCGTTGCAGGGTGGTCAATTCTCCCCTTACCACAGGTCTTATGTCACTTTGAGCAACATCAATACGTGAGCCGGCAGAACCCCATCCATTGCTGCGGGTTGGTTGTTCTTCTGTCATTAAATACTCCATTCTGGAAAGGTATGCGCGTTGAAGATTTCTTCGGTAAGTATCTATTGCTCCACCGCGGTTCAATTCACTCCATATCCCGGTTCTTACATCGGTCATCATGTTGATCAAAGAATAAGCGTTTCGGCCATTTATCTCACTATTTTCTATCAGTCTTGCCATTCTCCCGAAGTCAAGGATGTTTGCAAGCGTTCTTTCCTGGAAACCTCTTACCCGTTCCATATTTCCATCAAATTCGATTTTGTTGAAAATGTCCTGGTCTATCAACCATTCCGGTGTTTCAAAAAGTTCCTTCTGAAGGAAATTCATCGCTTTTTTCTGAGTTTCGGTATCAACGTGGGTGTAAACTGCTCCCTCCTGGTCATAAGCTTTGTAAATTTCATAAACCCCTCCAATATTGGCAGCAACGTGCCCCATATAGCGGTTGTATTGTCCAAGGACCTGTCCGTACATAGTTTCAAGATCGTCATAATTCTTACCATCCTCTGCCGTCCATTCAATAAGGTTTGGAACAATTCGCTTCAGGTTGGCGATCCCATATTGGCTGGCAAGCATCGCGTCATCACCAAGATCTTCGGTTTGGGAACTTGGATCTATAACACCGCCCTGTTGTCTTCCAAATCTATACATTGGGTCTCCTGCATGTTCCAGGATCCATTGATCCAGAACAGGCTTTTCATCTTTTCCATTCTTATCAAGAATGGGGCGATATCCCCAGGCAATAGAATATTTGTCATAAATTCCTATTTCCGGCATTAAAGCAACATCTCCATCTCCCGGTTGTGCAATATAATTGAAACGGGCATAATCCATTATAGAAGGTGCTGTTCCAAATTCTTTTGTAAAGGCCGGGTCTCTTAATTTTTCTACCGGGTAAGCTACACTGCTCCCCATGTTATGTGGAAGCCCTAGTGTATGTCCCACTTCATGAGAAGATACAAATCGAATTAATCTTCCCATGGTTTCATCCTTGAACTGAACCCCACGTGCATCTTCGTTGATTGCCGCGGTTTGTACAAAAAACCAGTTTCTTAAAAGGGTCATTACATTATGATACCAGTTGATATCAGACTCCAGGATCTCACCGGAACGGGGATCGCTTACGTGTGGCCCATTTGCATTTGGAATAGGTGAAGCAAGATAACGCACTACAGAGTAACGTACATCTTCCGGGCTCCAGTCTGGATCTTCAGCCTTTGTAGGAGGATCTTTTGCTATAATAGCATTTTTAAATCCGGCGGCTTCAAATGCTACCTGCCAGTCCTCGATTCCCTGCTTGATAAATGGCACCCATTGTTTTGGAGTGGCCCTGTCTACATAATATACAATTTGTTTCTTGGGCTCAACAAGTTCCCCTCTTTTGAATTTCTCAATATCTTCATCCTTCACCTCAAGTCTCCATCTATCTAGATACCTCACGGTTTTGGACTCTTGATTTGGTAAACCATAATCTGTTTGACCTCGTGCAAACCATCCTACACGTTGATCAAAGTATCTGCGCTCCATAGGTACTTTTGGAAGCAGTATCATTGAATTACTAAATTCCAGGGAAATGGAACCCGTACTTGCGTTGGAAGGTGGTTCTCCCGCGTTATAAGTTTTTACGTGGCGTATTTCGATATTCTCTGGATAGCTACGTATGGTATCAATATAGGACCTGCTGTCATCCAGCCTGGTTACTTTATATTCTTTTCTTGCCCTGTCAGGTAGGCCAAGTGTCATTACATCTTTCGTATAAAGATCTGTTACCTCAATTACGTAATTTGTACTTACAGAATCCTTTTTAATGGCTTTTATACCAAAAGACTGAACTATAGGTTCAAAATTGGAGTTTACAACTGCCTCATGAATAGGAAGAGAATCGGCTGCATAAATCTCATGGGAAACAGTTCTAAGCAAAATGGTATTGTTTTTTCTTTCCCATTTATGAACTTCAGTATTCTGCTTACCGCCCCCAAAGCCAATACCGGTTGCAGTCTTGGCAATTCTGGTTACTGTAAGCATTTCACGGTTAAATAAGCTATCCGGAATTTCATAAAAATAGGTTTCATCTATTTTATGAACTGTGAATAATCCGGGATCAGATTTAGCATTTTTAGTAATAACCTGGCTGTAGGGTTTAATACCATTTTTGTCTTTGGGTGCCGCTGTTTCAGTAGTTCCTGCCGGGGCTTTTTTTGCCTTGGGCTGAAAAATGGCACAACCGGAAACAGAAAGCGACAAGGCTACCAATAGGAGCTTGCTGGAAAATTGTTTGGTCATGAAAACATGTTTTAGTTAATTAATAAAGCGAAGTGAATTTAAACGGGGTAAAACGAAAAAGATCACCTTCTGGTAAGCCTTTGACAGCTAAAGATATAAAAGGTTTAAAAAAAAGTTAATTAAAACTAAATTTTAACGCTTGTTTAGGCGAGACTTCTTTTCCTCACTTTATACTTCACTATTTTTCTCCGCTTTATTTATGAGTTAACCGGTAATTGGTTCCAAGGGTCTCTTTTTATTAATAGGATTTTGAGGAGACATTAAATATTTAAGTTTAGAAAAGGTTTATAAACAAGGTTACAGAGGCCTGGAATTACCGGTGGTTAAGCTCAAACAGCCTTAAGCACCGATTCAAGATTCTTAAAAGATATAATTCCCTGGATAAGGTAGCCGGAAGAGGGCCAAACGGTAGATTTCTTGGGATGGCCGGGAAACTGTGACAAATGTTTGGAAAAAGGTTTAATAAAACAATGCCGGCATATCGCCGGCATTTGTTTTTAGAACCATTTTTCAACCTCTTCCAGTTGTAAAGCCGCAACCGGGAGTTTGTTTTTCTTTCTTAAACCATTTAATTTTTGGTGCACCTGGGTAGGTTTTTCCTCTCTTAATTTGGTGACACTTTGAAATTCATGCATTACCACATCAACCCATTCCTGCGGAACCCCAATTTTAATGAAATCTTCAGGTTTTGGAGTTGGAGCTTTCTTCTCCGGCTTCATTTGAGGGAAGAATAGCACTTCCTGTATTGATTGTTTGTTGGTTAAGAACATGATCAATCTATCCATACCAATTCCAAGACCCGATGTTGGTGGCATCCCGTATTCCAGGGCTCTCAAGAAATCATTGTCAATGAACATTGCTTCATCATCTCCTTTTTCTGAAAGTTTTAATTGCTCCTCAAAACGTTCCCTTTGATCTATAGGGTCATTAAGCTCTGTATAAGCATTGGCAATTTCCTTCCCGCAAACCATTAATTCAAAACGTTCTGTGAGCTCAGGATTATCACGGTGTACTTTACAAAGCGGACTCATTTCCTTCGGGTAATCTGTAATAAATGTTGGCTGAATAAATTTCCCCTCGCATTTTTCCCCAAAGATCTCATCTATAAGTTTTCCTTTCCCCATAGTATCATCTA